>JAAXUM010000394.1 GCA_013336025.1 Chlorobiaceae bacterium | reverse complement strand
AAAAAAGTTTGTTTTTGCCTGTATCGCCCAACCTGCCGAGTTTCCCCGCAACGCAGCATCGACAAGCGTACCGGTAACATAGGGAAAAGCAAGTCCAAGCAGGCTCGAAAGCAGCATGGCGATACAGGCAAAAACAAACTTTTTTCGGTAAGGAAGAATATAAGCCGCCAGACGCCTTACGCGCGACCATGTTCCCGCGAGACTTTCACGCTCACTGTCTCGATTTTTTTCGTGATACTCCGTCATAAGTCAACCGTGCTTTTTGGCTCTCTTCGCAGCAAAGAGAGCAATGCAATGAATTCACAATACTCTCCCTTCTCAATCGTTATTCAGCGGAATTAATTCAGCATTGAACGATATACAAATTCTTTTCACCCTCTATCCGGTTGAAAGAACGCATCCTGTTCACTACATTGATTCAAAATAATCTCTTTCACTTCAAATAAGGACACCTCTGATAATTGTCTGTTGTGCGTCCCGACCTGTCAGGAAAACACGGAGCAAGTTAATGGAAGTGCCTGTAAATCATACTGTACATGGAATGGATAACACAGCCTGAAGCATGGATTGCCCTTGCAACACTGACGGCGCTTGAAATAGTACTCGGTATTGACAACATTATCTTTATATCGATTATTGTCGGCAGACTGCCTCAGGAGCAGCGTCAAAAAGGTCGTCTGATCGGTCTCGGTCTTGCCATGCTGACCCGTATTGCCCTTCTGCTCTCGATTACCTGGGTCATGAGTCTCACAACCGGACTTTTTACCGTCCTCAACCATGAAGTATCAGGACGCGATATCATTCTTCTTGTCGGAGGACTTTTTCTGCTTGCCAAAAGCACCCATGAAATTCATCAAAGCCTTGAAGGAACTGAAGAGGAAAAAAAAACCGGTTCAACAACAGGTTTTGCCGTCACCATGATCCAGATTGCCGTGATCGACATTGTCTTCTCTCTTGACTCGGTCATAACGGCCGTAGGACTTGCAAAACACGTTGAAGTCATGATTATCGCCATTATCATATCCATCGGCATCATGATGCTCGCCGCTAAATCGATCAGCGATTTTGTGGAACGTCATCCAACCATCAAAATGCTTGCACTGAGCTTTCTCATACTGATCGGAGTAACGCTGCTCGCCGAAGGTGCCGGTTATGAAATACCAAAAGGCTATATCTATTTTGCGATGGCGTTCTCAGTTACCGTTGAAATGCTGAACCTGCGGCTGCGTTCGAAAACCTCGAAGCCTGTCCATCTGCATAAAACACTGTCTGCAGAATCTGAATAAGAAAATCTGTCGATACCCTTTTTTCCGTGACGCTCTATAATGGAAAAGCGTCACGGCTTCCGTCAAATCGAAAATTATTCATCCCGGGGTATATCCATTACAGGAAAGCAAGCCGGAAGCTGCACTAACCGCTCAATCTTCCAAAAGGAGCGACCGACCATGCCAACACCATCAAAACATACCCCGGACGCGATCCTGAAGAAAACAGCAACAGAGGAAACCCGGTGAACAGCAACTCTTTTTTTATACGAACTATTGCTGTCGCCATCGACTGTTCGCCCCACAGCCTGGCATCACTTAACACAGCAGCAGAACTCGCAGGGTTCCTTCATGCAGATCTCACGGGTATTTTTGTTGAAGATATTAATCTTCTCCGTCTGGCTGATATTCCCTTAAGCCGGGAAATTGCACTTTTTACAGAAAAATCCGACAACATTGAAATCGCCGGGCTTGAACAGCTGCTTCGAATACAGGCACAACAGGCGGAAACATCGCTGCAGAAGGCAGCCGGAAATTTCATGGTCAAACACACGTTCAGAGTCTGTCGGGGAAAAGTACCTGAAGAGGTCGTTATCGCATCACGTGAAGCTGACCTGCTCGTGCTTGGACGAAAAGGAAGATCACCAGCCTGCCGCAAAGGACTCGGATCAACAGCACAAAACGCACTTGAGCAGAGAAAAAAAACAGTGCTTTTCATGCACTCCGGTTTTTC
>JAAXUM010000393.1 GCA_013336025.1 Chlorobiaceae bacterium | reverse complement strand
AAAAACCTGGCAGACTTGTCAAATCAAGGCGAAAATTCATCATGCCCGGGATCAATTTCGTCATTGACGAAATAACCCGCATCGATCCCGACAAAAAAGAGGTTACGACCCTCAAAAACAAGTTCTCTTATGACTTTCTCGTCATCAGCACGGGATGCCGGATCGCCCCTGAGGAAAACGACGGGCTGCTCGATGCATGGGGCAAGAACGCCTTTACCTTTTACACCATCCCGGATGCCGAATTGCTCCGCAACAGGCTCAAGGAGTTTAACGGAGGAAAGGTTGTTCTGAACATCGCTGAACTCCCCTTCAAATGCCCGGTTGCACCGATAGAGTTCATCTTTATGGCCGACTGGTATTTCAAAAACAGGGGCATCAGGGACAAGGTTGAGATTGAACTGGTCACTCCTCTTCAGGGTGCCTTTACCAAACCCAAGGCCTCGGCGGTCTTCACCGCTTCCGCTAAAGAAAAGAATATCAAAATCACTCCGGCCTTCGAGCTGAGCGAGGTTAACGGCAGGGAAAAGTATATCGAGTCTGTCAAGGGCGACAAGGTGAACTACGATCTGCTGGTATCGATACCGACAACACTCGGAGACAAGATGATCAGCGATTCGGGCATCGATGACGGCATCGGTTATGTGCCGACTCACCAGAACACGCTGAAAGCTCTCAAGCACGAAGGAATCTACGTGATAGGCGACGCAACCAACGTGCCAACCTCTAAAGCAGGATCGGTTGCGCACTATGAGGCTGATGTCGTGGTATTCAACATCATGGCTGAAATTCACGGTGTCAAGCCAGAAGAAATTTTCGACGGCCACTCAACCTGTTTCATCGTTTACTCCAAAGGCACCTCTTCGGTCATCGACTTCAACTATAAGATTGAACCGCTGCCTGGACAGTTCCCCATGCCGAAGCTTGGACCGTTCTCACTTCTGAAGGAAACCAGGATGAACTGGAACGGAAAACTCGGATTCGAATGGCTATACTGGAATGTGCTTCTCGCCGGAAGACATTTGGGAATGCCGCCGACTCTCGTTATGGCAGGCAAAGAGATCGGGTAAGCTCCCTACTGCCTGCAGAAACCTGGATCGTGAGGTTTTTAACGACTTTTGTTATGTTTCGTTATTCTTCTCATGCAATCGATCCATGTCAACAACTTTTACCTTATGTGCGGAAGGTTCGGGTTCTTTGAATTACGCTATTTCATCGAGTTGCTCCGTCAGCTCGAAATTCCCTTTGCAGAAGATGATGCGTACAGCTTCGCTCCCGGTTACAATATTGCACCTGACAGTTCTGTAACGATTCTGCTTGGAAATCACAACAAGGCTACCCTCGCCAATGCTCAATGGGGATTGATACCTCATTGGGCAGAAAGCGTTCCAAAAGTTCGCCCGATCAATGCGAGAGGTGAAACTCTTGGCACAAAGCCCTATTTCAGGCGTATGTTCCGAAAAAACCACTGTCTGATCCCGGCAAGCGGCTTTTTCGAGTGGAAGCGCACCGAAGGAACTCATAAACAGCCTTATTATATCCACCGGATCGATAACCGCCCAATGGCATTTGCCGCTCTCTGGGATCGATGGCAACCTCCCGAAAAGAATGAAAAGCCCATCATTTCATGCACGATCATCACAACAGAGGCCAATCGTGAAATGCTTGACGTTCACGACAGGATGCCGGTTATTCTTGAACCTGAAAACTGGAAAGCATGGCTTGAAGCCGGAAAAGCGGGAATTGAAAAACTGCTTCAGCCTGCTCGTGAAGGGACAATTGAACTCTACCCGGTCTCGACGCTGGTCAACAATCCGCAATACATCAAGAAGAATTGTATCGATCGCCTTGATACGGAAGCGCCTGTTTGAACGCGCAGAGATTGACTGGCAGTATGAAAGCTCTTTTTCTGTAAAATACATACAGATCGCAAAGCCCGGAAAAAACGAGACGTTGCGATCTGTATATCGAGAGCATGCATCAAGAGCTGAAGCCGTAATTAACTAAC
>JAAXUM010000392.1 GCA_013336025.1 Chlorobiaceae bacterium | reverse complement strand
AGGTGCTTGTGAATGTCGGTTCATCAAGTGAGGGCTTTTTCAACCAGAGCGCTGATAATATTTCGGAACTTAATGTGCGGCTCAGCGGCAAGGATGAGCGCAGCAGGTCAACCGATGATCTTATGAAGGTTGTTCGTAATGATCTTCGAGGTATTCCCGGTCTTAAGGCGAGCATCAATCCTATTGGTATTTTTGGAACGGCAAATGAGACGCCGGTCATTGTTATTGTAGGAGGAGCACTGAGAAGCGAAGTTACCCATGTTGCTGAAGCACTGAGAGACAGCTTGCGGCTCATACCCGGTACTGCCGACGTGAAACTTACCTCCCAGGTCGGGAACCCGGAAATGCGCCTGAAAATAGATCGTCAGAAAATGGCGGAATTCGGATTAAATATTGCCGATGTCGGCGCAACGCTTCGTACGGCATATGCCGGTGATGATGCGGGTAAATATCGTGAAGGTGATGATGAATTCACCATAAGGGTCATGCTTGATGAGTTTTATCGAAAAAACACTTCGGTTATTGAAAATATTGTCTTTCGCAATGCTGCAGGTGATCATATACGGCTTGGACAGTTTGTTTCGCTTGAGCAGGATCGCGGATATACGCAACTGCAGCGAAAAGACCGCAACAATGCCGTATGGGTTAAAGCGCAGGTTGTTGACCGGCCTGTAGGAGAGGTGGGAACTGAGATAGAGCGGATTATCGCAAACATGAGAAAGAGCGGCGTCATGCCGGAGAGGGTAACCTATGCGTATGAATCAGATCTGAAAAGACAGGGTGAGTCCTTTTCGACCATGATGATGGCTTTTCTTGTGGCGGTACTGTTTGTCTATCTCATCATGGTCGCACTTTATGATTCCTATATTTGGCCTATGGTGGTGATGTTTTCAATACCCCTTGCCATTATCGGGGCTCTTTATGCTCTTGCCCTGACCGGAAAATCACTCAGTATTTTTACCATTCTCGGCATTATCATGCTTGTCGGGCTTGTCGGTAAAAATGCAATTCTCCTTGTTGATTTTATCAACAGGTTTCGTCAAGAAGGAGTGGAACTCTATCCGGCAATTATCGAGGCGGGCAGAGAGCGGTTACGTCCGATCCTTATGACCACCTTTACGGTTATTTTCGGACTTTTTCCAATAGCGATTTCGGGAAGTTCCGGTTCCGAATGGAAATCAGGTCTTGCCGTTGCCCTGATTGGAGGACTGAGCAGTTCAATGTTTCTCACGCTTCTCGTCATTCCGGTGGTCTATGTCTGGTTTGACCGTCAGAAAAAGCGCTTTGAGAGTATAAGGATTCGATGGCGCAAGGGGGATAAGGGCAGAGCGACGGTCTGAACCGCATTATTTTGCAATTCCTTTGCAAGAGATCAGTTATCTTGTATGCTGAATGGGTCGCTCTACAACAGGTGTTTGTCTGATGGTGCAACAAGCGAAGCCGGCGAATCGCTGAACAACGCTATTAAGGCGCATGTCCTGTTCATGGTACAAAAACAAGTGTGTTTATGAAGTTTTTTTTCAGAGATAGTCCTGCCTTGCTATTATGCCGTGCAGCGCTTGCGTTTTCATGGATCTATCAGGGTGCCGTTCCGAAAATAGCCTGTCGGAGTACTGGCGAGATCGATCTGCTTGGTCATGTGATTCCTGTTTATCAATGGGCATGCATAGCTGTAACCTGGATGGGAGTTGCCGAGATACTCTTTGGTCTCTATCTTCTTGTTGCCCCGAAGAGTTGGGCGTTTTGGCTCAATGTGTTAACTTTAATCAGTCTTCTGGTTTATGTTGCAATTTTTGAGCCGGAACTGTTCACACTGCCGTTTAATCCCCTGACGCTCAATATTTCACTCATAGCATTATCGCTTATAGCTGTCAAAGAACTCGGTAATAAAAAAAATGCTTATGATGCTGCATCGCTTTGAAAAAAAACTGGGCGGGGTAGCAGAGCTCTTTTTGCGAGTTTCAGGGATGGTAATCCCCACTGCTGTTTTTCTTGGGGCAATGGGT
>JAAXUM010000151.1 GCA_013336025.1 Chlorobiaceae bacterium | reverse complement strand
CGAAATATGAATAATGATTTTTTCATATTTCGAATTTCAGACCGGTAAAGTGTATCGGTGATATTCTTCGGGTTTTTCATGGCATTGGCAGCCGGATTGATGCAACGCTCCTTCTTGTGGGTGACGGTCCTGAACGCAGCGATGCCGAGATATGGGTACGTGAGCAGGGTATTGCCGATCGGGTGAGGTTTTTAGGTAAACTTGATGATATTGTGCCGCTGCTGTCGATTGCCGATCTCATGCTGATGCCGAGCAATGTCGAGTCTTTCGGACTTGCTGCGCTTGAAGCGATGGCTTGCGGTGTGCCGGTGGTTGCAACCGATGCAGGCGGTTTTCCCGAATTTATTGTACAGGGAGAGCACGGCTATCTGCTTCCACCCGGTGATATTGCCGGTATGACGGAAAAATCGATGCTGCTCCTTGCCAATCAGGGGCACTGGGCAGAGTGTTCGGCGGCTTGCGTTCTCCAGGCAAAGAGGTTCGAGACCTCTCTGCTTGTTGAACAGTATGAAGCGTACTATCGCGCCCTTATCGAGGGAGCTTGATGATTCCTGATCAGTAGCGTTTGTTGGCAAGAAGAACCGTGCGGTATTTTTCGAGGTTTTCAAGAACCTCTCCGGTACCTCTTGCAACGGCGGTCAGCTGGTCATCACTGATGTGCTCGGCAAGTTTGGTTTCTTCGTTGATTTTTTTGTCAAGCCCTTTTATCAATGCTCCTCCACCTGCAAGAAAGAGTCCGCGGTCGAGAATATCCGCCGAGAGCTCCGGTTTTGTAACTTCGAGGCTTTTCTTGACCGAAGCGATGATCTGGCTTATCGGCGTTGCAATTGCTTCCCTGATGGTGGGGGAGTTGACCTCCCGTTCTTCAGGCAAAGCGGTAACGAGGTTCCTGCCTCTGACCGTCATGGTCAGCTCTTTTTCCAGCTTGTAGGCCGAAGCGATTTTGATTTTGACATCTTCAGCCGTACGCTCTCCGATGGCGAGGTTGTAGGTTTTGCGGAAATGGCGGATGATGGCGTTTGTTATATCGGTACCGGCAACACGCAGTGACTCTCCCGAAGCAATACCGCCGAGTGAGATAACGGCGATTTCTGTTGTGCCGCCTCCGATATCGACAATCATGTTCCCCATAGGTTCCTTGACATCGATGCCTATACCGATCGCTGCAGCCATCGGTTCAGCAATAAGAAAAACCTCTTTTGCTCCTACATGTTCTGCCGAGTCCCGTACGGCTCGTTTTTCCACTTCGGTAATGCCTGACGGAATGCCGATTACCATACGCCTGATGCCGAATGAAAACTGGCTTTTTGTTTTTTTGATCAGGCCTTTTATCAGTTCTTCCGTTGCTTCGTAATCGGCAATGACACCGCTGGCAAGCGGTCGTATGGTGATGATTCCGGGGTGTGTCTTTTCATGCATCAGGAGTGCGTCGTGCCCGATGGCTACTACTTTTCCGGTGTTGCGCTCACGGGCTACGATGGACGGTTCGTTGAGGACAACTCCTTTATCGCGGATAAAAATCAGGGTGTTGGCTGTTCCGAGATCAATTGCGATATCTCTGAACAGATTGCTGAAAAAACTCATGGTATCAAAAGGTATAAGAATGTGGGATCATAGCGGCCTGGAAAGGTGTCTGTCGGATCTGTTTTTCCAGGATTTCAACTGAACAGCAAGGTAGTTAATTGAACTTTTTTTTCAAATGAAAAGAAGCGCTTCACAGGACATTTTTAGCTTGTTTACAGGAGTTTTTCATTTCGGGAGCATTTATACCTGTTGCGTGCTTCCTGAGCAAAAAGGATTTAACGTATCCGGAATCTTCATCTTCCGGTAAATCGTGTTTTATGCCGGTTGCAGGAGTTATACTTTTTTCTCCTCTGTTTCTATTCCGAGCCTCTTTGAGTACATTAGAGAATTGATTCGCAATGCTTATTGAACTTAATTCACTACTGATAACGTGTTAAAAATATTCTGTTTTGCCCGGGATGGTGAGGCTCTGAAAAAGCAGTTGAGCCGCAGCGTTACTTTTGATTCCGGAGTTCAGGATGTCGTCAATGATATTCTTGAACAGGTTCGTACCCGGGGTGACAGCGCTCTTCTCGAATATACCGAGCGCTTTCAGGGAGCCCGGCTTGATGATATGATGATTTCCGGCGAAGAGATCAGGATTGCTTATGAGCAGGAGGATTCCGGATTTCTTGAGGTGATGCATGAGGCCTATCGCAATATTACCCGATTTCACCAGCACGAGGTTGAGAACAGTTTTTTTTATGACGGTGCGGGGGGTGTTATTCTCGGTCAGAGAGTGACTCCGATGCAGCGTGCACTTCTGTATGTTCCGGGAGGGAAGGCCTCTTATCCTTCATCGTTATTGATGAATGCTGCGCCGGCAAAGGTTGCCGGAGTCAGGGATATTGTTGTTACCACGCCCTGTGATGCGGAGGGACGTGTGAACCCGCATATTCTTGCAGCTGCGGCTGTTGCCGGAATTGACAGGGTATACAAGCTTGGCGGCGCTCAGGCAATTGCCGCATTTGCCTATGGTACGGAGAGCATACCGAAAGTGGATATTATTACCGGACCAGGCAACAAGTATGTTGCTCTTGCAAAAAAGCAGGTGTTTGGACATGTATCGATCGACAGCATTGCCGGTCCGTCAGAAGTTGTTGTGATTGCCGATGAAACAGCAAACCCTGATTTTATCGTTCTTGATATGTTTGCACAGGCCGAGCATGATGCGGATGCCTCAGCGGTGCTTATTACTCCATCCGAATCCCTTGCGGCAGCCGTTCGCGAGGCGGCCGGTCGGAGAATCGGTTCAATGCTGCGAAAGGATGTCATTGCTTCAGCCCTTGAAAATAATGGCGCTATTGTGATTGTTCAATCGATAGAGGAGGCCTGCATGGTGTCGGATATGATCGCGCCGGAGCATCTTGAACTGCATGTGGAGTGTCCGTGGGATCTGCTGCCGAGCATCAATCATGCAGGTGCCGTGTTCATAGGGAGTTACTCCTGTGAAACGGTGGGAGATTATTTTGCAGGCCCGAACCATACGCTGCCGACCAGCGGTACGGCGCGATTTTTCTCTCCGCTTTCGGTTCGTGATTTTGTCAAGCATACCTCAATTATTTCCTATTCAAAAAAACAGCTTCAGGCGTGCGGGAATAAAATAGCTTCGTTTGCCGATTATGAGGGTCTTCAGGCTCATGCCGAAGCGGTTCGCGTAAGACTTGATACATGATGAAGGTCAGTGATTTTGATTATGAACTTCCTGAGTCAAGCATAGCAAGGTATCCTCCGGATGAACGGGGGTCAACCAGGCTGCTTGTCCTTCAAAGATCAGCGGGTGAACTTATCCATTGTCGCTATGCCGGGCTCGACGGTTTTTTGCAGAAGGGCGATCTTGTTGTGCTCAATAACAGCAGGGTTGTCAAGGCAAGGATGTTTGCCAATAAACCGACCGGAGGAAAGATTGAGCTTGTGCTGCTTGAAAAACACGGAGATGAGCAGAACCTTGTTCTTTACAGAGGCAGCCTGAAAAAAGGTGACACTCTCCTTGCTTATGGCTGTGAGTTTCATATTGACAAGATTGTCGGTCAGGGAATAGCCGGGCTTTCTGTAAAGAGCGGTGGAACGGTTCAGGAGATTTTTGAGCGCTATGCCGCCATGCCTATTCCGCCCTATCTGAAGCGTGATGCCGAGGAGATTGACCGTGAACGGTATCAGACCGTTTTTGCTGAACAGCCCGGTTCGGTTGCCGCTCCTACGGCTTCTCTCAATATGACGGACGAACTGCTTGAAAAGCTTCGGGAAAAAGGAGTATCGATCGCTTCTATGACCCTGCATGTCGGCCTTGGAACATTTCTGCCCATCAGGGTTGATCATTTTGAAGAGCATGTCATGCATCGGGAGTTTTATGTGATTCCTGATGAAACGCTCTCTCTGATTCGAACGACCAAAAGCAATGGCGGGCGTGTTATGGCTGTAGGCACAACGGTCACACGGGCGCTTGAACATGCAGCAGACTCCATTATGGGCAGCAACGGTAACGGATCGGTATCCGGTGAAGCCGACATTTTTATCTATCCGGGATACCGGTTTCAGGTTATTGATGCTCTTCTGACAAATTTTCATGCACCCCGCTCAACGGTACTGATGCTGACTGCGGCCTTTGCCGGTCATGAAAATCTTTTTGAAGCTTATTCCGAGGCCCTTCGTTCGGGTTACGATTTTTTAAGCTATGGCGACAGCATGCTTATTCTTTAGGCGGCGAGCGTTGCTCTTGCTGTCTGTTCGGTGATCGCCCTGTAATTATCCGTTACAGGCACTCTTTTCTGTCAGGTCGAGAGATACGACGGGCGACAGAGATCTTCATTTCTTTTCCGGGGAGCCGGCCCATGAGGGAGTTTTTCCCGACGGCCTTAATAATTAAGACAGTCGTCGGCTTTCAGGCTCATGAACTACTGTGGGCGCTCCTTCCGGATGTGTGCATCTCCTTGGTTTTAAAAAAACGGCTTGTTATTTTACTGTCTTTGCTTTTTTTGGGAAATCTCAACGATTTTTCCTGCCTTTATACCAAACCCGGATAATTCATTCAAACGCAACCCAGGGAGATTGACCTTATGAGTCTTGTAAGCCAGTATCGTGCACATAGTGAAGAAAGAGAAAAACTCGGCATTCCGCCGCTGCCGCTGACCGCTGAACAGACCCGTTCACTGATCGAGCTTCTGATGCAGGATCAGGTTCAGGAACAGGAGTATCTGCTTGAACTGTTCAATGAGCATATCAGTCCCGGTGTTGATGATGCGGCTTTTGAAAAAGCTGCTTTTCTTGACAGTATCATTAAAGGAGAGAGTGTGTGTGCCGTGATCACTCCGCTCGAGGCAGTCGGCATTCTCGGAACGATGCTTGGCGGGTATAATGTAAAACCCCTGACCGACGCATTGAGTCATGACGATGAAAATATATGCCGTGCCGCAGCCGATGTGCTCAAGAAAATTCTGCTTGTGTACGATTCATTTGATGTGGTCGTGGAACTCTCCTCATCCAACGCCTATGCAAAAGAGGTTCTTCAATCCTGGGCGGATGCGGAGTGGTTTACCTCAAGACCACTGCTTCCTGAAAAAATGACCCTTACGGTTTTCAAGGTTCCCGGCGAAACCAATACTGACGATCTCTCTCCGGCAAGCGAGGCCTTTACCCGGAGTGATATTCCCCTGCACGCGCGCTGTAT
>JAAXUM010000391.1 GCA_013336025.1 Chlorobiaceae bacterium | reverse complement strand
GCTACAATGTACCCGTCAATTGCCTTCGAGGCTATGGCCGTAGGCATATCGGGGGGAGCCATGACAAACAGATTCATCTGTTTGCTGGTGAGAGGAGCCGTCTTGCTCTGAATAACCGGCTCTATACCATGCTCACGGGCAATCATCTGAAGAATGATATTATGCATGGAATACCAGTAGGGAATAGCAATCTGCTTGCCGCCAAGATCAGCGTACGATTTGATGCCGCTCTCCTTCCCGACCGTCAATGCTGAACCGTTGATGTGGTCCCAGGCAACCACCTTCACGGGAAACCCCTTGCTGTATCGCATGTAAATAGGGATCGGCGCAAGAAGATGGGTGAGATTGAAACGACCTGCCATAAAGGCTTCAGCCATTGGCGCCCAGCCCCTTATCAGTACAGGTTTTTCTGAATCGATGCCAAGCTCTTTGTAAAAACCCAGTTCATGGGCGAGAATGATCGGCGTTGCATCGGTTATCGGCAAATAACTGCTTTTGAGCTTTTTTCCCGATGTACCGATATTTGGCGCGCCTTTCTCCTGCCCCGACTCTTTGGAGCACCCCTGCAGAAGAGGCAGCCCTCCCAGAACAGCGCTCAGCCCGAAAGCCGAATTTTTCAGAAAATCTCTGCGGGAAGTTGGTTTTTGCTCATTGCTCATGAATCCTCCATTGTTCGCTGTTGAGAAAAATATGACTGAAACGCAATACTTGACAGATATCGGAATGGGAGCCCGCAGATAAATGGTACTCCCGTCATGAACCGGACGTCCAGATGTACAGAATAAAAAGAGGTTGAACACCAACCTCAGCCATCAACCGGAGGTAACAATCGTTAATTCATCTGATAAAAAAAAAGATCGGAAGCGGATCTTTTTTTCTCGTATCGGAACGGTATTGTGCACGGAATACACCGAGCGGGTCTTCTCAGGAGTTCTTGAATATTGAGGAATTGTCTGACATTCAGGCTTGAAGTCGAGACGAAAATAAAACTATATACTTATTTACTCATGTAATGTAACAATCGTTACATTACATCCAAAACAAAAAAGAGCGGAACGTACAATTTATCTGACTGCATTATCAGAAAACTCTTCAATCAAGGGGCGGAGCGACTCTTTCATGATCGGGCACAATTCAAAAGGTGAGCGGGCGGCAAGATCAGCTTCAACGGCCATCTCGTCAAAGGGAATGTATGCGAGAATTTCGCCACTCTCAAGCCCGGCAGTGATCTGCGCCTTTTGCGACTGGTTGTAGAGCTTGTTGACAAGAAATCCTGTACGGGGAATACCGGACTGCCGGGCCAGTCGCTGAAGCTTGTTTGCCGTTTCTATGGAACGGGCACCGGGCTCTGCAACAATAAGCAGCAGATCAACTGACTGGGCGGTACCGCGGGTCAGGTGCTCAAAACCGGCCTCCATATCAAGAACAACCCACTCGTCACGGTCAACCATCAGATGCCTGAGAAAAGAGCGAAGCAAAGCGTTTTCAGCGCAGTAACAGCCGCTCAGGGCCTCTTTGAGTTCACCCATAACCATTGTTCTCAACCCTCCGACAGGCACTGAAAATCGCTCGACAAAGTCGTCGACTTTCGGGTTGAGAACAAAATAACCGCCCATTTCTCCGGGCCGGGCTCCGGTTCTCTCTTCAACAAGCGCCTTGCGTTCAATAAGAGGAGTAATTCTGCCACTCTCTCCGGAGTTGTATCCAAGTGCCTCCGCAAGATTTCCGTTGGGGTCGGCGTCGATGGCAAGTACTTTTTTACCTTTTTCGGCCAGACCAAGCGCGATAAGCGCACTTATGGTTGTTTTACCCACTCCCCCTTTTCCGCTGACAGCTATTTTCATGGGATCACTGATTGAGAATTATTAAACGCGCCTTTTCATGCATGAGCCGGCATATTGTTCAGCGAAGTTCTCCCTTACGCTTCACCAAAAAGACGGCTGTATTCTTCTTCGGTTCCTGTATCGGCCACAGTAACGGTAATCTTTGCGGGAATGCTCTTGTAGAGCGTCCTGAAATT
>JAAXUM010000390.1 GCA_013336025.1 Chlorobiaceae bacterium | reverse complement strand
TGCTCACCCTATTTGTCATCATCCGGTTGATCGGCAGCAACAGCGGCAATGTCTTCAAGGCCATCCGCGACGACGAGACCGCGGCCAAGGCCATGGGGATCGATGTCTTCCGGTACGGTTCTCTTCCCTGAGCCTGTTAAGGTTCGGGTATCCGTTCTGGCATTCATCGATAAACTCTTTGGCAAAACGGCCGTCCTGTACCTCTTCGAGAATTTTTTTCATCTCCGCTTTCACTGTTGGAGTAATCAGTCTCGGTCCGCGGGTCATGCCGCCGTATTCTGCGGTATCGCTCACGGAAAAGTTCATTCTTGACAGTCCGCCTTCATAGTAGAGATCCACAATCAGTTTCAGCTCATGCATGCATTCGAAATAGGCGAGTTCTTCGGGGTATCCTGCTTCGACAAGGGTTTCGAAACCTGCCTTGATAAGCTCGGCAGATCCTCCGCAGAGTACGGCCTGTTCACCGAAAAGGTCAGTTTCAGTTTCATTCTTGATCGTCGTTTCAATAACTCCGGCTTTGGTGCCGCCAAGGCCTTTTGCCCATGCAAGAGCCTGCTGTTTGGCTTCACCGGTATAGTCCTGGTGAACAGCGATGAGGCAGGGAACGCCATTGCCCTGGGTAAAGGTGCGACGAACGAGGTGACCGGGACTTTTCGGAGCGATCATGATTACGTTGATCGTTTCCTGAGGCACAATCTGCTTGTAGTGAATATTGAATCCGTGAGCAAAGGCAAGCGTATTGCCCGGTACGAGGTTTGGTGCAATTTCGGCTTCATAAATCGCTTTCTGGTTCTGATCGGGAAGCAGTACCATCACGATGTCTGCCCATGTAACAGCATCAGCGACAGTTCTGACTTCGAGTCCGGCTTCTTTTGCCTTCTGACATGAAGCGCTGTCGGAGCGAAGCCCGACACAGACGTTCATGCCGCTGTCTTTAAGGTTCAGTGCGTGAGCATGACCCTGACTTCCGTATCCGAGTACTGCAATATTTTTTCCCTGAAGAAAACCGAGATCGGCATCCTGCTCATAGTAAACGTTCATCTGTAGAGTTGATTTTGATTGACGATAAATAAAACTGTTATGATTCACCCCTGTGTATGGCAACCGCACCGGAACGGGCCAGTTCCCTGATACCGTACGGCCTGAAAATATCAATGGTTGTGTTTATCTTGTCCGGTGATCCGATGACCTCAATAGTAATGGATTTTTGTTTTATATCCACGACTTTTCCCTTAAAAACATTGATCAGCTCAAAAATCTCGTGCTGTGTCGTTTTGCTGAGTTTCAGTGTCATGAGGAGGAGCTCCCGTTCAACATGAGGCTGCCTGGTAAGGTCAGTTACCTTGATGGTGTCAACCAGCCGGTTGAGCTGTTTAAGTACCTGGCTGATAATCTGATCGTCTCCTCTTGTAACGATCGTCATACGTGAAATTTCAGTATCTTCAGTTTCTCCTATGGAGATGCTTTCGAGGTTGAATCCTCGCGCGCTGAACATGGAGGCCACCCTGTTCAGGGAGCCGAACTTGTTCTCAACCAGAACGGATATGATGTGTTTCATGTGTGTTATTTCAAACCATTGTTTTTGGGTTTAACCGGGCAAGCATCATATCTGAAATAGAGCCACCCGCAGGGACCATGGGAAATACCATATCTTTTTTAACAACCTTGAACTCAACAAGCACTGGCCCGTCGTTCCATGCAAGGGCGTCCTGTATTGCCTGGCGTGCCTGATCCGGTGTTTCTGCGCGAGATGCCCTGCAGCCGAAAGCTTCAGCAACCTTGACGAAGTCGGGATTGCTGTCACCGAGATCGGTAAAGGAGTACTGCTCCTTGTGGAAGAGCTCCTGCCACTGCCGTACCATCCCGAGAAAGGTATTGTTGATAAGGAATATTTTCACCGGAATTTTATAGTGAACGGCGGTGACAAGCTCCTGTACGTTCATCATAAATCCGCCATCTCCGCAGAAAAGGATGATCGGACGGTCTGTGATGCCGAATGCTGCGCCGATAGCCGCAGGCA
>JAAXUM010000389.1 GCA_013336025.1 Chlorobiaceae bacterium | reverse complement strand
GGGCTTGCTATTGGAGGAGATGCGATGCCGAGAGTCGAAACCGAGGTTGTAACACCCTTGAGTAAGCCTGAAGAGCTTTTTAATGAGATCATGCAGCGGCTTCTTCCCGAACAATCTGTTGATGCCATTCGTTCAGAATTGGTTGGTGTACGTGTCAACACCGTTGAAGATCTTGAGCTTCTTGATGATCTCTTATGCCGACTCGGCGGGGCAAAGCGGTTTATTACGGTTTCAACAAAAGATATCGAACTGTTTTTTCAGCTTCTTGACAAGGTGGAAAAGGTAAGGCTTGATATTACGGAAGGCGAAATGCTCGACAAGAATATTTTCGATCGTCTGACAAATGATCGACTTGCTTCGGTAGAGTTTTGCTTTCTTCATGAAACAAGCGGGGCCGGTGTGCCGGCCGAGGTTCTTGGAATGCTTGCGCAAAAGGCCGGATTGTATGGTCTCGAACGGATCTTTTTTTCCATTCTCTCCTCTCGTTCAGTATTCGTTTATCGCAGGCTTGTTCAGCTTTTCAGCGAAAAAGCTTTTGATTATCCCCTTGTTATTCGTTTCAGGCACATGGATTCAGAAAAGCTGGATTGTCTCATCAGTTGTGCCGTGCAGACCGGATCGCTTTTTTCTGACGGGATAGGGGATGTTCTTGCACTGCAGACAGGTCTCGATATTGCTGATGAAATCACGCTTGCATTCAATATACTTCAGGGCGCACGCATCAGAATGTCAAAAACTGAATTTATCTCATGTCCGGGATGCGGCAGAACCTATTTCGATCTGGAAAAAGCAGCAGCATCCATCAAGCTGCGACTTTCACATCTCAAGGGATTGAAGGTTGGTATTATGGGCTGTATCGTCAATGGACCGGGAGAGATGGCTGATGCCGATTTTGGCTATGTCGGATCAGGCAAAGGGCGGATCAGTCTTTATGTCGGCAAGGAGTGTGTTGAAGAAAATCTCCCGGAAAGTGCTGCAGTTGACAGATTGGTCGGGCTCATCAAGGAAAAAGGCAAATGGGTAAATCCCTGAATGCTCCTGTGCATCAGGGACTGTGTGAAGCCTGGTAAATCCATATTTTTTTTCGAGTATCTATGTATTTTACGCTGGTGACGGGTGCTTCAATGGGTATAGGTGAAGCTTTTGCTCGTGAATTTGCTGAAACAGGAACTTCTCTTTTACTCGTTGCTCGCTCGGAAGATAAACTTCGCTCACTTGCTGAAGAGTTGAAATCATCCGGCGCACCTGCAGTGCGTATCCTGGCGGAAGACCTGAGCGATGAGAGCAGTCCCGGGCGTATTTATGAGTTCTGCCTGAGAGAGAACATTGCAATAGACGTGCTGGTCAACTGTGCCGGTCTCTCCTTCGCAGGTGATTTTGAGACGCTTCCTCCCGGGAAGATGGATGAGATTATGGAGGTCAACATGATGGCTTTATGCAGGCTTATCCGTTTTTTCCTGCCGGATATGATTAAACGAAAAAGGGGGGGCATCATCAATGTTGCATCAATAGGCGGATATCAGGGTGTTCCTGGTCTGGCGCTTTATTCAGCGACCAAGTCATTTATTGTAACGCTGACAGAGGCATTGCATGTTGAATTGAAAGAAAAGGGAGTAAAAGCTGTAGCGGTATGTCCAGGGTTTATTCAAACAGGTTTTCTTGCAAAAGCGGGACACAGGCAGGAAGGAATTCGATTGCCTGTTTACAGCAGAGATCTTGTTGTTAAAGCGGCGATAAGAGGTTACGAGAAAAACCGGTTGCAGATATTTCCGACATTTATCGATTTCCTTCTGGTTTTTTCCCAGAGATTTGTTTCCCGGAAAACGGCAGTCCGGCTTGCAGATTTTTTATCTTCAGCAAGGATCAGGGAATAATTTTTCTCTTTTTTTCTTTGATTATCCGGAAGCTGTAATTATATTACCTGCCCTGTTTTTTAAAGAGCTGCTGGTGTAGCTCAATTGGTAGAGCAGCTGATTTGTAATCAGCAGGTTGCGGGTTCGAGTCCCATCACCAGCTCTCAATAG
>JAAXUM010000150.1 GCA_013336025.1 Chlorobiaceae bacterium | reverse complement strand
TCTGCCTGAGCCTGTTCGAGCATGGGTGGATACATTTCATTATGCTCATACGTTTCACCCTCAATAGCCTTATTGAGGTTTTCGGCTGTCGATCCGATGCCGCCAAGAGAGTCAAGATGACCCTCTGCATGAATCCGCTCAGCCTGGGCCGTGGTGCGGAACAGCTTGGCCACATTTTTAAAACCCTCTTTTTCAGCCTCTTTTGCAAAGGCAAGGTATTTCTGGTTCGCCTGGCTTTCGCCGGCAAAAGCCTCTTTCAGATTCTCGTTTGTTGTAGGCATATTGGTTTTCTCTTGTTTCCGGATTTATCAAAAATGATGATGGACAATTAAACTTATCAGTAAAAATAGTAGCAATGACCTGCAATAAATCCAAACGGAGCTGGCGACGCTAACTATTATTTTTAAAATAACCTTTCGCTTTGATAGTTGCCAACCACTCCCTGGCTTTTTTATCTGCAGAAACTTTTGGCATCCAGTGGATAAAATTGGCAACATCACGCAAAGCCGTCGTACCTAAACCAGGAAAAGCGACCGTTCTTACTGCACCAAGATTCCATGTGGAGGGCTGCTTGACCCTGCCTTTGTCAGGATGCTGAACATCAAAAGCCGGAAACACCTCGTCGAGCGAACGCACACCCCACTCCTCTGCCGGAAAGGTAATGCACGATGCAAGATCGCCTCCGGGTTTCATTTTTGCGCAACCTGCCGCAAGAATTACCGGACGTCCGAAAACCGATGCTGTAAAAGCTCGCGCAGTACCGGCAAACCCGGCAGCAACCGTACCGCTTGCAATACCGGTATCAGGACGAAACAGCAGGGTATCCTGCTCTCCAAGCCATCGAGCAATGCGAAGCGCGTCAAGAAAAGGGTCTTCTGAACCGAATCGCTTTGAAAAAAGCAGAAGAACCGCATTGTCAAGAAACTTCTCAATAATACAGAAGTTCCCGCTCTCCAGAGACTCCTCAATCCAGAGAAGAAACATGTTCAGATAGATGAGCATTTCGGAAGGCGACAGATCAAGGGAGAGTCTTGAAAAATCGTGTATCCCCAGGTAAAGCACCGTCGCTTCAAATTCGATGCATTTAACAGGAAAACACCCGCACGCCTCATCATCAATCTCAACATCCACCGTCAGGGGCTGGGAGAGAAGAAAATCCTTCAGGGTATTACTGGTGTAGGGTGTTTTCACGATTCAAGGAGCATTGAGCTGAAAAAAACCTGAAACAGAGCATTTCTGCCCGGGAGAATCAAAAAACCATTCCTGTCAGTTAATTACCGGGTATTCTCATTCCAGTAATAGTACAGTTTGACGACAATGTCAGGCAACATCTCGATCAACTGGTTCGTCTCATCCTCTGACAGGACATCGTAATCGTCACTTATTTTACCGAGAATAAACATCGGCAATATCAGTGCAGAGGTCTCTTCATCAACAAAAAAAGGCTCCCATACTTCATATTCAAGTTCCATACCCATCGTAAACCCGATTGCCCACTCTTCAACGGCAACCTCTGTCTGCTGTTCGTCAGGGTAGCTGAATTTTTCATGAATCGGCAGATATTCATCAGGATCAGCCTGGAATTGCAAAGCTATGGTGTTCATATGACGAACAAGATACTCTTTTATCATCCTCTCTTCCGTTTCGGAAGAAAATACAGGCTCAGAACTCGTTTCCTGATCCCAGATATTCGACATCCAGACGTCAACAGAAGGCATTTCAGGGCCTACAACCAGTGCGGTCATATACCCGTCAAGCATTTCAATCGAAGAGAAGCAGTTTTCCGGCGTCGATTCAGAGACGAGAAAACTTTCCAGCTCATCAAACTCTTCAATGGAAAGTGGTGTCAGTAAAAGATCAGATTGGTTCATAGATCAGAAAGTCCGGAAAAATGATAAAAAAAAGAGCTTCCCTGTTTTTTTAATTTATAAAAACCGATCTCCTGTTACACCCAAAATATGTTCCTCACTTTAAAAAAAACTCAATACGAACAATAATTGAGAAAAGAAAGGGTCACGTTGATGCTCCCCTTTTCACCCGTCTGCTTAACGCTCATCGCTTTCCGGCGCAAGATCTCTGGCTCAGGGGCTTCCGGATCTCGAGCCCATTTCATAAAAATCCATCTTTACCATAAACCTTTTTTTTATGAACTACCGGCAGTGTTGATTAAAAAGCGTGAAATGGTTATATAGAAAACCAACTCTTTATTAAACAAACCTGTTCATTCACAGCCTGTTGCTGAAGTCAACCATGTTCAAACCAAAACTTTTTACTGTTCTATCTGAATTAACTCCCGCCCAGCTTTCAAAAGATGTCGTTTCGGGTATCCTTGTCGGTATTGTCGCTCTTCCGCTTGCCATTGCATTCGCCATCGCCTCGGGTGTTTCACCTGAAAAAGGACTGATTACTGCGATTATCGGTGGTTTTCTTGTATCGCTTCTCGGAGGAAGCCGCGTTCAGATCGGGGGACCGACAGGTGCATTTATCGTTATCCTCTACGGCATCGTTCAGCAGTACGGAATCAACGGACTCATGATTGCAACCATGATGGCAGGAGTCATCCTTATCATCATGGGTTTTGCCCAGTTCGGATCACTGATCAAGTTCATCCCCTACCCGGTCATTGTGGGTTTTACCAGTGGTATTGCCGTTATTATTTTTTCAACCCAGATCAAGGATTTCTTCGGCCTTCAGATTGAAACCGTTCCAGCGGAATTTATCGGTAAATGGAGCGCATACGCCCGGAACATCTCCACACTAAACCCGCAGTCCCTGTTTATCGGTTCACTTGCGCTCTGCTGTATTATCTTCTGGCCAAAAGTCCTGCGCAAAATTCCAGGATCACTCTTTGCCATAATCCTGACAACACTGATCGTTCAGCAGTTTCACCTCAACGTCGAAACCATTGAAAGCCGCTTCGGAAGCATCCCGTCAACCTTTCCAACACCATCATTCCCCACTCTTGATTTTGCAACCATCCGTCAGCTCATTATGCCGGCAACAACGATTGCCCTGCTTGGAGCCATTGAAGCGCTCCTTTCCGCCGTCGTCTCAGACGGCATGATTGGAAGCCGTCACAAATCAAACATGGAACTTGTGGCCCAGGGCGTTGCCAATATTGTATCACCGATCTTCGGAGGCATTCCGGTAACCGGTGCACTGGCGCGTACGGCAACCAATGTTAAAAACGGCGGAAGAACACCGATTGCAGGCATCGTGCATGCCATAACACTCCTGCTCATCATGCTGCTCTTCGGCTCATGGGCCAAGCTGATTCCCATGCCCGCCCTTGCGGCAATTCTTATTGTCGTCGCCTGGAACATGAGCGAACACCGCGTCTTCCGTCAGCTTCTGAAAAGTCCCCGCAGCGACGTTATTGTACTGCTCACGACATTCACGCTCACGGTAGTGTTTGATCTCACCATTGCCATCGAGATCGGCATGCTGCTTGCCGTCATTCTCTTTATGCAGCGAATGGCGGAACTCTCCAATGTCGGTGTCATAACGAAGGAACTGAAAGACCGCGATGAAGAGGACGATCCGAACACCATCGTCACCAGAAAAGTACCCCAAAGCGTTGAGGTGTTTGAATTCAACGGCCCGTTTTTCTTTGGTGCCGCGTCAAAATTCAGGGATGCGATGCACATCGTTGAAAAATCGCCGAAAATCCGCATTATCAGAATGCGTAACGTTCTCTCTATCGACGCAACAGGCCTGAATATGATGAAAGAGCTGCTCACCGACTGCAACAAATCAGGAACAAAGCTGATCCTGTCCGGAGTTCATGCTCAACCGCTCTTTGCCATGCAGCAGTACGGTCTTTACGATGATATAGGGGAAGAGAACATTTTCGGTCACATTGATGATGCTCTTGACCGCGCACGCGATCTTCTCGGTCTGCCGAAAGAGGGAAGAAATCCGAATGCCACCCCCTCCGTTCAGCGCGACAATAAATGAGCGGTGCCCTCAAAAAAAAGAGCCCCGGATTTCAGTAAACAGAAATCCGGGGCTCTCAACCCGGCACTCAACCTTATACCAACCGCTGACTCACTCCTTGCTGCTGTAGGTACGAATACTTGAAACTGCTTTCATATCGTAATAGGTATTGACAGCAACACCATCCTTGCCATCTTCGGTAACCCGCAAAAAAAGATCGCTGATAAAAAGCACAGCATCCTCATAGATCTTCCCTTCATTGATCTGCAGCTTTACCCCTTTTCTTATTTTTCTTGACATGGTTCCATGCAGAGGAACCGATGAGTACTCAAGAACCTTTTCCCATGCCTGCAAACTGCCTTCAGCCATAAATATCCCTTAGTTAAATAATTAACAGAAATATTTTCAATATCTTAATATTTAATGATATTGAATAATATATACTTATTTTTTTATTTCAAAACAAATACATACCTTATATTTGAAAGGCGATAACAAAATCAGGTTTTACTGTTCAACCATGGCATCAATTCTTTTTTTTGAAAAACCGGGCTGTCAGAACAACACCCGCCAGAAAGCCTGGCTTGAACTTTCAGGCCATACCGTTGAGGCGATAAACATTCTTGAATACCCGTGGAGCAAAGAGGAGCTCAGTCTCTATCTTGGAGAAAACCCTGTCAGCGCATGCTTTAATCCTGCTGCACCGGCAGTGAAAACCGGAACCATCTCACCGGATCTGTTCAACAGAGAGGATGCGTTGGAAGCCATGGTAAAAAACCCGATTCTTATCCGTCGCCCGCTACTGAAAACAGGCAATCACTATCTTCAGGGCTTTGATACCGCTGTTCTCCGAACGATCATCACCCTTGCACCTGTTCCCGGTGCTGAAAAGGTGGTCGAATCGTTCATCATGAGTGATTTCAATAACTGTGCGAACAGCGGCACACTATCCTGTAACCAACTCTAATACTGATACTTATGGAAACCACCATTCGCCCGCTCGGCACCGTTATGCAGCTCCTTGAAGAGCTTGGACATGAAGTAACCTACGCGTATGAAGACCTTGTTTTTGTCAACCACAGCGATTTTCTGCTACAGTTTGCAGATACAGGCAACGTGCTGAACCTTTTCTTCAACCAGGGCTGCACCAAAGATGATGCTGATGCCATTGAAACAAGCATCATCCCTGCTGGTGACAGAAAAGGTCTCTCCATCATCAATAAAGGAAGATACTCGGTCAGCGAACAGCCCGATGAGACCCTGCAGATCCGGTTTTTTGATTGCTGAATCAATCGCCCGCCGCTCCCTCCGTGATTTCTGAAGGAAGCGGCGGACGGTTTTGTT
>JAAXUM010000149.1 GCA_013336025.1 Chlorobiaceae bacterium | reverse complement strand
TGTTTGAATCCTTTCGCTCAATCCTCTCGTTTTATCGTTTTCCCCATTCAACCAACCGAAGGAGTTGCATTCTATGGTCGAATTCTTTCAGCAAGTGGTCGGCGGCATCGAAACCGGCAGCATGTATGCGCTTGCTGCGGCACGATCACTCCTGGCTCATACAACGCTCTCCGCGAGGGAGATTGTCCATGAGAGTTTGAAGATCGCAGCGGATATCTGTATTTATACTAACGACCATATTGTGATTGAAGAGGTTTGACCGCGGTTGTTTGCCTGGTATGCCTCATTGAGAGATTTATTGTAACTATAATTTATGCTCATGACAATTCATAACGACGAAAATATTGCTGAGGGTCTCGTGGTCGCCGCTGAAACAAAAAGTTCAATTGCTGCAAGCCATCTTACTCCAAACCAGATTGTCGCTCTGCTTGATAAATATATCATTGGCCAGAGTGAGGCCAAGAAATCCGTTGCCATAGCATTACGCAACAGATTGCGCCGGCAAAATGTGGGAGATGAGCTTCGGGATGAGATTATGCCGAACAATATTATTATGATCGGTCCTACCGGTGTTGGAAAAACCGAAATTGCCCGCAGGCTTGCCAAAATGGCAAAAGCTCCCTTCGTAAAAGTTGAAGCATCCAAGTTTACCGAAGTTGGCTATGTCGGCAGGGATGTGGAGTCAATGATTCGTGATCTTGTTGATCAGTCGGTTGCCATGGTCAGAACCGAAAAATCGGAAGAGGTTCGCGAAAAAGCAGCGGTGCTGGTTGAAGAGCGATTGCTTGATATTTTACTTCCTCCTGTATCATTTTCACGTGAAGAGCAGGAAGATCGGGATGCTGAGAGTGAAGGGATGCAGGTATTCGATGCTTCTCAAGAGGTTGATCAGGCAAAGGAAGTCAACAGAAAAAGCCGGAAAAAGATGCTTGAACGGCTTCGGCAGGGCAAGCTCGAAGATCGTCAGATCGAAATGGAGATTACCGGGGATGCTCCTGGTGGAATGATGCAGATTTTTGGGCCTATGGGGCAGATGGAGGAGATTGGTGGCATCATGCAGGATCTGATGAGCGGTTTGCCAAGAAAGCGCAAAAAACGACGGGTTTCAATAGCTGAAGCAAGAAAAATTCTTGAGCAGGAAGAGGTACAGAAACTTATTGACATGGATGCTGTCATTAAAGAGGCGATCAACAAGGTTGAGCAGTCGGGCATTGTGTTTATTGATGAAATCGATAAAATTGCGGCTCCATCCTCAGGATCGGGAGGCAAGGGACCTGATGTTAGCAGGGAAGGGGTGCAGCGGGATCTTCTTCCTATTGTTGAAGGGTCGAATGTTGCTACAAAGTATGGTATGGTGAAAACGGATCATGTGCTTTTTATTGCATCAGGAGCGTTTCATGTGGCAAAACCATCCGATCTTATTCCGGAGCTTCAGGGGCGTTTTCCTATCCGGGTTGAATTGAAGAGTCTTACGGAAGAGGATTTTTACAAAATACTGACACAACCGAAAAATGCTCTGATCAAACAGTACAAGGCACTGCTGAAAACAGAGGGAGTGGAGCTCTCCTTTACTGACGGTGCAATACTGGAGATTGCAAAAACAGCAGCAAAGGTTAATGAAAGTGTTGAGAATATCGGTGCCCGCAGGCTGCACACAATTATGACCAATTTGCTTGAGGAACTTATGTTCAATATACCGGAGAATGTAACCGATGAGGAGATCGAGATTGATGAGGCAATGGTCAAGGAGAAATTAAACCATGTTGCTGCTGACAGAGACCTGAGTCAGTACATCCTTTGAGCTTGTTTTTCCGTTAATCGCGCTGGATGATAAGAACTCATCCAGCCAAAGAACATAACAGTATGAAGACACTCTCTTTTCTTGTACTGAACGGTCCCAATCTTTCCCGACTCGGCAAGCGTGAACCGGAGGTTTATGGTTATCTTTGCCTTGACGATATCAATCGGGGTTTGAGGGAAGCTTTTCCTGATATTACGTTTGAATTTTATCAAAGTGAATACGAAGGAGGGTTGCTTGAAAAGCTCTTTCAAAGCGAAGATCTGGGTACTGTTGACGGGATTATTCTCAATGCAGGCGCGTTAACCCACTACTCTGTTGCCCTCAGGGATGCTATCAGTGCAATCAGTACTCCTGTGATTGAGGTGCATTTATCAAATATATATGCTCGTGAGGAGTTTCGTCGGCATTCAGTGATTTCCGAAGTGTGTGCAGGTGTCATAAGCGGATTCGGCCCGGTCAGCTATCATCTCGGAGTTCATGCGCTCAAGTCAAGAGCTGCTGAAAACGGTTCAGGGTTTTCGCACTGAGCCATTTTCAGCAGAGAGAGAGATTTGCTGTTTACCGGAACCAGAGTGAGTTCGGATGTTGCAGGTGCAGCTTTTTATCAAGCCCGAGCCACTGTCCGGAAGGGAGAATCATCATCAGGATTGAAAAGATCATGAATGGAGGCAGGGTAAGGTTATAAAATCCTCCGGCTGCAAAATTAACAACCAGAAAAAGAGCAAAAGCAGCATTGGCTCTGACAGTAAGCCCCAGAGCAAGGCACACCCCGATAATCAGTTCTCCGATGGTGACGATCCATGCTATCGGCATGGCCAGCGGAATGGCGAAATGTTCGAGATAGATGGTCTGAAAATCGTTCAAAGGCGGTGGCGCGTGGAGGCGTTCCGTAAAAAAGCCATACATCTTGTCGGTCCATAGCCATCCTTTTATGAGCTTGAACCAGAATCCGTAAAGAAAAAATGCCGCAAAAATATAACGTCCGATCAGAAACAGAATAACCCCTGTTGTTTTGAGCGGATGCTCTTTCATCAATGATGCATTCCAGCGAAACTCATTCATAATGTTTATTTATGCAATGTGTTAAGGATAAAAAACAACCCAATATAGAGAATATTTTTCTTCTCTTCAGACCAAAATCAATGCTTGTTTTTTTAAAGCAGATTCTGAGGATCAACATCAATGCTGATAGTGAGTTTTTCTTTCCGATAGAGCACACCCAGTTCATTGAGTTCGTTTCGAAGAAAGGCCGGGGAGAGTTTCCCGCTGAGGAGTTTTACCAGAACATGGTAACGATACAATCCTTTCAGTTTTGCCATTCCTGCCGGAGCCGGGCCAAGAAGTATTCCTGTTTCCGGTGTTAAAGAGGGCCGAAGTATGGCAGCCCATGCCGATGAGGCTTCTTCTGCCTTTTTTTCGTCAGGTGAAGAGAATTCAAATTTGACCAGTTTTGAGAAAGGTGGATAATACAGGGCTTTTCGAGTTGACATTTCCTGTTCGAAAAAAGCTGTATAGCTGTTTTTCAGGAGAGATGCAAAGAGCTCGGCATCCTTATTGAATACCTGCAGAAGCACTTCCCCGGATTTTGATGAACGACCAGCGCGTCCGGATACCTGGGTCAGGAGAGAAAAAAGGCGTTCAGAAGCCCGGAAATCGGGTATGTTAAGCCCGATGTCAGCCATAAGTACGCCGACAAGGGTAACATCAGGGAAATCAAGCCCTTTGGCAACCATCTGTGTGCCCAGTAGTATTCTTGATTTTTTCTCGTGAAAATCTCTAAGGATCTTTGCGTGCGCATCTTTGCTCGAGGTTGTGTCAACATCCATTCGCAAGATCGATTCATCCGGGAAAAGCGAATTCAGTTCCTCCTCTATTCTTTCAGTTCCGCTGCTTTTGTAAAGGAGGTTTTTTGAAGAGCAACTACTGCACGTATCAGAAAACAAAGTAACAAAGCCGCAGTAATGACAGCGGAGATGTTGCTCTCCGGAGTGATAGACCAGAGGAATATTGCAGAATTTGCATGAAGGGGTGTGACCACAATCAAGGCAGAAAACACTGCCGGCAAACCCTCTTCGATTTTGCAGCAGAATAACCTGCTCGTTTTTTTCAAGGCGGGTTTTTATTGCCTGATAGAGCTTTTCTGAAATTGAACGCGAAGCTTTGGGATTGTCACGCATCCAGATGAGTTTGATTGATGGCATCGTTGCGCCGTCAACTCTTTCAGGAAGGTTGATGAGGGTGTATTTACCGGTAAGAGCATTATGATATGATTCAAACGAGGGGGTTGCTGTTCCGAGAACACAGAGAGCATTTTCAAACATGGCTCTCATGATAGCGGTATCTCTCCCCTGATACCGGGGATTACGATCCTGTTTATAGGCTCCGTCATGTTCTTCATCCACAATGATGGCTCCAAGATTATCAAGAGGAGCAAACACTGTGGAACGGGCGCCGAGGGCAATTTTTGTTTTTCCAAGACGGAGGTTATGCCATGCATCGTATTTTTCACGGTCGCTCATGGCGCTGTGCAGAATCGTAATATCATCATGAAAATGGTTACGAAATCTTGCGGCAGTCTGGGGGGTAAGCGCAATTTCCGGGACAAGTACTATTGCTGTTTTTCCTGATGCAATGACCTTTTTGAGAAACTCGATATAAACAAGGGTTTTACCGCTACCGGTAACTCCATGGAGTAAAAAGGTGGCGAACTCTTGTTTTTCATATGCCTCCGTAAGGGTTTGCAACGCATTTTGCTGCGCGCTGGAGAGCGTGTCGATCTGTCTTGATCGTTCTGAGAAACCTGACTTGAACGTGCTCGATAGTTCAACCTGAACCTTTTCAGCAAGGCCTTTTTTTACAAGAGCATTGAGGATATCTCTCGAAATTCCAAGGGTTTCAGGAAAAACCGGCGCATGGCTGAACGTTCTCAGAGCCGTAAATGCCTCGAGTTGTTTTGGTGCAGCATGAAGAAGCAGTTCGATATTTTCCGGTATCGCAACAGAAAGTCGATAAGCGGTTTTTTCTTTAGGTGTTGTCGATGAGAATTTTTTTTGCAGAGTGAGAAGGCCTGCCTGTTCAAGTTCATGTAACGCCCGGTAGATATCTTTCTTTCCAAGTCGTTTTTCCAGTTGCCGCACGGTGAGTTTTTTTTCCTGACTCATGAGTTTCAGTATAGCGCGGCGGAGAGAAGTATTGACGATTTTTGGCATTGCCGCCTGAAGCTGGAATCCGGAAAGTTCGACAATATCGTTCACCGTAGTTCTCACAGCAAGAGGGAGGGCCGAGGTAATGGTGTCAAGTGGAGCCGTGATGTAGTATTCCGCCATCCATGCTGTCAGTTTCAGGAGTGAATGGTTCAGAACAGGTTTACCGTCATAGAGTATATCGGTAATGAACAGATCTTCAGGGTTATCCGCGTTGTCCTGAAAAAGACGAAGAATATAGGCTGGATAAGTGGCTTTGTTTCCTTTTCCGGAAGTTACCATCACCATACTGCCAGGGC
>JAAXUM010000388.1 GCA_013336025.1 Chlorobiaceae bacterium | reverse complement strand
GTAATCAAAAAAGTCCATAGTGAGCAAAAAACCAGTGTGGTAATGGTTGATGAGATCAAGGAAGATCTTGCCAACCTCAGAGATATTGAAGGGTATTCTGTGAGCTGTTCAAACTTCGGCATGCTCCATTCGTACAGTACGTTTATCGGTACCGCAAAGAGCATGTGGATACCCTTAAGCTAAATCATCCCGTAGCCCCAGTGAAGCTACAGCCTTTTGGAGGTGTACTGCTGTTGCATGAGGTTGAGAGAAGGATTCTTCAAGGCAGCTATATGATGAGATGATTCGTCACTGGGGTGATACATTTCCCGCTTCATTCCGCAGCAGTACCGTTATTTGAAACGGCCGGCGTCACAGAATCATTCTGGTTGCGTTGGCCGTTTTTACTTTCGCCGTGCACAATTCCTGCTTTTGTTGGCTGCAGCTGCACTCGACAAGAGCAAAATCGAAAAAACCTTGTATACTAGAACAGTGTTTTCTGAATGTCTCTCCGTACCTTTTCCCCGTAGTTGACCGATTCAGTTGCGCGTGGTTTGCCTCACTTTTCCTTGAAAGCATGTGTTTTATTTTGAGTAAAAATATTGTCTTTCAGGATCAATTGGTGTTAAATATATTTGAATATGACTAAAAAATTCTTGACAGTGAAGCCTTGCCAAGCATAACATGAGTCGATTTCCGACGTAATTATGACCCTCTGTCAACGCTTTTCAGTATGGCAATGTTTTACTCATACTGAAAGATGCCCTTGCGGAAACACTGAAGGCATATAGGCGTCATCCAGCAGGAAGAGAACATTGAAAGGAGAGGCCATGGCACGGAGAAAAACGGAAGAGCTGTTTTTTCTGCTGAAGGGAGGTACAAGATGGTAGAAGGATTGATTGGTGTCAGCATTTTGCTGCCATTCATTGCCGGACTGCTCTGCTTCTTTATCAAGAGCTCCCGCGCGAGGTCGGCGATTATCGTCACGACGGGATGTGTACTGACGATAAACGCACTCATGCTCTTTCAGAACGGCCCCTGCACCTATACGCCGCATACCATGCTGGGGATTGACGTCAACCTGATGATAACCCTCGCTGATTTTGCGCTACTGTTCGTCATTCTCGGGATTGCCTTCAAGCTCGGCAATCCGCTTGTCATAGTTCTCACGCTGCTGCAGATCATTCCGCTTGCGTATTTCGAGTTGAAGATGGCGCCGCATGTGGCGGTGTCGCCGGCGTTTTACATTGATAAGCTCGCTCTTATCATGAACCTGATAATCTCCATCGTCGGATCGCTTATCTGCATTTTCGGCATCCGCTACATGGAAGAGCATGAGCACCATCTGCACCTGAAAAAAAGCCGCCAGCCGCGATTTTTCTTCTTTCTGGTCCTGTTCCTGGGCGCGATGAACGGGCTTGTCTTCTCCAACAACCTGTTGTGGCTCTATTTCTTCTGGGAAGTTACCACGTTCTGCTCATTTATGTTGATAGCGCATGACCGGACGGAGATTGCCATCAGAAACGCCACCAGGGCCTTGTGGATGAATATGACGGGCGGAGTGGCTTTTGTGGCGGCAATCATCGCAATCTATTATAAAACCCAATCTGTCGAGTATCTTTCCCTGCAGACCCTGATAAATCACGGCCCTGAACTGACAGCCTTCCTGCTGTTGCCCCTTGCCCTTCTCTGTTTCGCGGGATTTACCAAGGCTGCCCAAGTGCCGTTCCAAAGCTGGCTGTGTGGGGCGATGGTTGCACCGACCCCGGTTTCCGCCCTGCTGCATTCCAGCACCATGGTCAAGGCCGGAGTCTATCTGGTGCTCCGTCTGGCCCCTGGATATCAGGGAACCTATCTGAGTACCATGGTAGCGACTTTTGGCGCCTTTACCTTTTTAACCGCATCCGCCCTTGCGGTGAACATGAGCAACGGGAAAAAAATTCTTGCCTATTCAACGATTGCCAATCTTGGGCTCATTATTGCCTGTGCCGGAATAAACACCCCTGCTGCAATCATTGCAGCCATCCTGCTGATTATTTTCCACGCAGTTTCAAAA
>JAAXUM010000009.1 GCA_013336025.1 Chlorobiaceae bacterium | reverse complement strand
TTCGAAAACCTCGTGGTGCTTGAAATCATGAAGCAGTTCCTTAATCAGGGAAAACATCCGCAACTCCATTTTTATCGCGACAGCAGCGGTCTGGAAACCGATCTGCTCTTTGAAGAAGGTGACGATTTTGTTCTTACGGAAATAAAATCGGGCCGGACAGTTTCCTCGGAAGCATTCACCTCGCTGCATAAAACCCGGAAAAATCTCGGTGTGCGTGTAAAAAAGATGAACCTTGTCTATGGAGGGATGGAACGACAGCAGCGGAGCGATATCGACGTTCGGGGATACTGTGAAGCATCGGATATCGTAAAACAGCACCAACAATCCTGTCGGCAATGCATTGGTTTCGTATCAGTCTGCCTGACATGAACGGGAATTCCTAACCATGCATGATAGGCGTGATCGGCTTCATCCACCGCTACGTTTCCGGCAAAATGCCTTCCTGAATACCAACGGTGCGCCTAAAGGTCATTATATTATGAAGTAATGCTTTACAGAATTGTATTGCTATATACTTATTTCTTCATTCGGGGTTTTGGATGCGGTTTATGATTGATCGGCAGAGGATGTTGCCTCATCAACGGGCGTTCCGGGAGTTGCCTGATTTTCTGAAGGTGCTGTGTGATTGATACTTTGGTGGCCGGGTAATCACTGGGGGTTTGCGGGGGAATTGAAGAATAGGGGCAGCATAACTAATGCGCAAGCTAAAGCAATGCTTGCAACCGAAATTGTATCAAAACTTACATGCAATTGAACAAAACAACAATCCCGCGCCTATCCTTTTTTCCGCCTCGTCGACTTCCAGTTCCACATTCCCACATCGTCCCGTATTGATTCGCAAACAGCGAGAACACGCTCTAAATCATCCTTTTCAAGACTGCTGTGCAGTGAAAAGCGCATGAGGGAACGGTTTTTGGGAGTTGCCGGCGCACAGAAGACAGATCCATACACATTCCTATCTTCAAGGGCATCGCGAAGAATCTCCATATTGGACTCTTCTCCCGGCTCTAACCCGATTATCTGCGACTCGCTGGCAATCGAATAACCGAGACCGCGTAGACCTTCACGAAGATATTCCGCATGCGCATGCAATTGTTTACGACGCTCATCGCCATCGATAATGACTTTCAGTGTGGCTGCAAACCCGGCGATTTCATGCGGAAGTAACGTTGAGCTGAAAATGGCCGGATATGCGGTAAAGGGGAAATACTGAGAAAATCGCTTTGAACAAAAAATAATACCGGCCCGACCGGCAAATGCTTTTGCAAGACTTGCCGTAATGAAATGAACTCTCCCGGTAAGCCCGAGCGAAGCAACAAGACCTGAACCATGATCGCCATGAGTACCAAGCGAATGAGACTCATCAACCACTGAAACGCAATCGTAACGGGTCGCAATATCTATAATATCCACGAGAGGAGCGAAGTCTCCTGTTGTACTATAGAGCGAGTCCACAAGAATAATACCTTTACCATGCTGCTTCACAAGCCGTTCAAGATGTTCGACATCGTTGTGCATAAAGGAATAAAAAGGTGCTCCGGAAGATTTGATACCCTCCCAGAGAGACATATGTGTGAAAAAATCGATATAAACCGGCGTATTCTTGTCGGCAATTGCCTGCATGAGGCCGATATTTGCAGACCATCCGGACTGGCATAATATGGAACTTTCAAAACCCGTAAAATCAGCCATGGAGTTTTCAAATAACTCCTTGTCGCTCCCTTCATGAAGAAATACTGCCGACATAACCAGTTCCTTCTCCGTATTTTGAAGCCGGGCAATCTGAGCACGTGAAATATCAGGGTGCCTGGAAACATTCAGATAGTCATTGCTTTGAAGAATAATTGATCCTTCACCGGGCATACTGCCTACAACAACGGGCTTTCCTGTCCTGCTGAACTTAACGGCTTCATCAAAAGCATGCAGACGCTTTTCGAGAAAATCGGGAACATGCAATAAAGAACGACTATGTCCTTTATCGACTCCGCTGCTTGTTAAAGAACGGCTCATCACGCATCTCCTATGGGTTTCTAAACCCTTTTTTTCAGATTGTTGATAAAAAACGATCGATTGCATACTGGTTATTTTAAATATATTCGAAACTTGGGTGGCGTCTGTTTGGTTTTCGCACCTTTAACAGGGTACAACGGATACGATGTCAATCATGCCGTCAAAACCCATACGCCAGCAGATGCCGGAGCATATTCATTAACAAGCTCATCCGCAGCTTTCTGTGACAGATCTCTCTGGTGCACAAGGAGATCGCCATAAGTTTCTGTAAGTTTCGAATATTCGACAATAGACAGGAGGAAGGATATCAAGCCCCACCAGAGCGAAAAGAGCCTGGAGAAGAACAAGTGCGTGGAGATACTGACAAGTTTATAAGAGCCTCTTTTACGATGTATAGTTTTCAATGCAGAAACTGAAGTCTCTATCCAAAGGAATTATTGAACATGCCGAGCCGAACCTTGGCATTATAGGGATCTTCACCACTCTCGGGTATCCCGTTTATTACATTATCTGGACTTACCTTTTTCCTCAGCCATATGAGAATCTGGCGTTGCGCATGTTCTGCGCGGTCATAAGCATTCCCTGTATACTGCATCGGCAGATTCCTGTTTCGGTGAAAAAGTTTTTTCCTCTCTATTTTTATTTCACCTTTTTTATTGATGTCCCCTACTTTTTCAGCTTTATGCTGTTGAAAAATGAGTGTTCAATCATATGGACAATGTCCCTGTTGACAGGGATATTCATGCTGATTCTGATTCTGTCGAACTGGATGGTTGTCAGCATTATGACCATTCTTGGTTTCATGACCGCTTATGCAACGGTTATGTTTCTTGACGGAGAGGTATCGTTTGCCCATTTCCAGCTTGAGTATATTCCTATTTTTCTGTTTTCATTCTTCGGAAGCATTATTGCAAACCATAACCGGCAACTGGCTAATCAGACAAAAATCTCGCTTCTGAAAAGCCTTAGCGGCAGTATTGCTCATGAAATGAGAAACCCTCTGAACGCAATTACTAACGCAATAGGCTCGGTTCAAGCTACGCTGCCAAAAAAAACCGACATCAATACAGAGTCGGAAAGCTATTCTGTGAGCTATTCATGCCTGATGAACATTCATCAGGTTATCGAGGAAAGTTCGAATACGCTGAACAGAGCCAACAAAATCATCGACTCGATACTTACCAGCATGCGGGGTGGCGAAGTATCAACCGGAATGTTTATCCGTATCAGCGTTGCCGACGCGGTTGAGGAAGCTGTCAGCAATTTCCCCTTCAATGATGCCGAGGAAAAAATGTTGGTGAGCATCAATAAAATTCAGAATTTCAATTTTCTGGGTGATCGCGATCTGTTTCATTATGTCCTTTTCAACCTCCTGAAAAACTCGCTTTACTACAAAAACAAAAAGAACTTCTGCATTACCATAACCACCGACTCAACGCTCACAGAAAACACCATCAAGTTCAGGGATACAGGTCCCGGCATACCGGCAAATAAAAGAGAACTGGTTTTCGACAGCTTCTATACCTCCGATAAAAAAGGGGGCAACGGCCTTGGATTATCATTCTGCAGAAGGGTTATCGATGCTTTTGGAGGAACAATCGTCTGTAATTCGAAGGAAGGCGAATGGACAGAGTTCATTATCACTCTGCCGAAATATGACTCCAAAAAGGTCAAAGAAATTAAAAAAAGAATTCTGCAGGAAAAAAGAGTTCTTATCACCGACGACCAGCCCGGCAATCGCCTTCTTTTGTCAAAATTTCTTTCGGAGACAAACTGCCAGTACGAGATAGCTGAAAACAGCACGCGTGCAATAGAAATGCTTTCGGAAAAACGGTATGACCTTATTTTCATGGAGTTCGAAACGCACGCACTCAATGATGTTTCAGCCGTCAGATTTATCCGATCTGCCGAGGGAATCGCTCCGGCACTTGCCATTCACTATCTCGATGTGCCTGTCATCGGTCTGACATCCCTGCCCAGAGAAAAAGCTCTGGAACAGGCCGGAAAATGCGGCATTAATGAAGTCATTACAAAACCGGTCAAAAAAACTGATATCAGAAAAATTATTGAAAAGTATTTTTTTTCAGGAGTTCAATCAATCCGGCATGGCGGGGAGGAGCTCATTTCAGGAAAACGCATTCTCCTCGTGGACGACAACGAGACAAGTGTGAAATTCATGAGCATAATGCTTGACCACTTCGGCTGCAATGTGGATCACGCAATACATGGAAAAGAGGCAATCGATCTTCTTGAAAAAGAAGATTTCGATCTGGTGCTGATGGATCTGGAAATGCCTGTCATGGGCGGTATCGAAGCGACACGGGTCATTCGGGAAGGAACACGTTTCAACCGTTTCCGCTCCTTCAAGACCATACCCATTATTGCCCTTACAGGAAATGACGATGAGCAAAACAAAGAGAACATAAAAAACGCAGGCATGAACCATCATCTCTGCAAACCTGTATTCACAGATGCACTTATTTCGGCCATCACGCTTGTACTGAACAACGAATCAGACGAGAAAAAGACGATTCCGGCAAACAAAAAAGAGCGGCCCGTTACAAGCCGTGTCACATTCTGGAATACCCTCAACAGTGAAAATATTCTTGACGCCGCAATCATTAACAGCCTTATAGAAATCGGAGGCGAGGAACTGCTTGAAAGTCTTGTTGAGAGTTTTTCAACTGATACAGACAAACTGATCGGAAAGCTCGAGGAAAGCGTTGCAGCAAAGGAGCTGAAACAGTTCGATTTCACCATACACACCCTCAAGGGATCATCGGGATGTATCGGAGCCCATAAAATGTTTGTGCTTTGCAGATATATCAACGAATATTCCCGCAAAGGAGAGTGGCCTGACAACAGTACATGGCTGGAAATACTCAAAACAGTCTATGCTGAAACAAAACATGAACTGCAAATCCTTATCAATCCCGAAACAACGTCGTCATCCTGATACCCTCCAAACCGGTCAGAAAACAGCTCCGGAAAAATATCGACACCACCACAGGTTGTTATCTGCCTGCATATTCCCCGGAACTGAACCCTGAAAGGCTCACATAGATTTTGTCACCGTACATGGGGTATTTGAACGTTTCCCGTTTCAACACAGTCTTGCAGTGCACTGGTGAACTGTTTGCGAGAATTTTCCTCTACGACAGACGAGTCAACAAAATCTTCATACCTCTGGTTGACGTATCCGGTGCCCCCGCCCGTCCGGGCATCCTGTTTTACCCTCAAGCACCAACGCTCGCAGCCAGCCGGGGACCTAACGGATAAAGTTGGTCATAATTTTGCGAACAGGTTCCGGTCTTGTGAGTATGGCTTTTGTCTGCTCGCGCATATGGAGCAGCCACGCCATATTTCGTCCAAGTACCTCCATAATCTGCACCCCTTCGGCATCCTGAAGCACCTCGCCGGGCACTCTTCCGTGACTGATGTTCCAGTAATTGGAGGTCGCAAGAATCGTTTCCGAGTAGTTCAGGTAATGATTCAGACTGTCGAATGTCGAAGATCCCCCCGTTCGACGAACAGCCACAACCGCCGCCCCTACTTTCTGACGAAACAACCCGCCATTGCTTCCCGCGACATAGAAAGCCCTGTCGAGAAAACATTTCATGGTTCCTGCAATACCCGCATAATAAACAGGCGATCCAAGAATAATGCCGTCCGCTGTCTTGAGTTGCTGAATCCATTCATTAAGACAGTCTGTATGAATGGTGCATTTTTCATCCCTGTTTTTGAAACATGCTCCGCAAGCCATACACCCCCTGACTGCCTTATTGCCGATATGCAGAATCTCAAAATCGATACCATTACGCTCTAACTCCGTGCCGACTATTTTCAGCGCATGCCAGGTATTCCCCTCTTTATGAGGACTTCCGTTGATTGCGATAACCTTCATTTTTCGTACTCCGTTTTTCTCGATTACAACGACAATTATCTTTTTCGCCACTTCAGGATACAAGGAATGGATAACGTTGTCAGAATTCCGGTATCCCCGGCGCTTACAACTCATCGTAAAATATGAACTTTCAAAAAAAAAGGTACATAAGAGCGGATTTCGTACAGAATGAACGCGCTTCCCTGTTGACCAGCATCTCTTCAACAACCAGCCTCCTGCCCACGGCTTTTTAAATGCAAGAAGAAATAGTAACATGGTTTTATGAACTCCCTTGACCATTCACCTGTCTGTCATGCCATGCCGAATAAACTCTTGATCATCAAAAACATTACCCATGAAGGGCCCGGTCTTCTTCATGAGCTGCTGCATGAGCACGGTATCGAGGTCACCATCGCCGATCTTTCGCGTGACGGGAAACTTCCCGATCCCCTCGACTATAAAGCGATGCTCATTTTAGGAGGCCCGCAAAGCGCGAACGATGAAACCCCCGCCATGCGGCTTCTGATCGGTAAAATCTCAAGAGCTCTGAAATCCGGCACTCCCACGCTCGGAATCTGTCTTGGGCTTCAAGCCATCGTCAAGGCTGCCGGAGGCAAGGTACTCCGCTCTCCCGTCAAGGAAATCGGGTTTCTTGACCCTGAAGGAAACCCGTTCACCGTTGAACTGACTCCGGCAGGAAAAACCGATCCGATATTCAAGGATATCGAGTCGCCATTCAGGGTATTTCAACTTCACGGTGAAACTGTTGAACTCACCGGTTCAATGCAACTGCTCGGGAGCGGCCGGCATTGCACGAATCAGGTTGTGAAAGCGGGCCCTGCCGCATATGGGGTTCAGTGCCACGTCGAATTGACTCCTGAAATGCTTGGGGTGTGGGCTGCTTTGGACAGCGACCTTAAAACCATGGATCGGCATGCGATCCTCGAACAGTTCGATCTGATCAGAGAGGAGTATACCCGAACCGGTCTCGTGATACTGAACAATTTTCTCGCTCTTGCCGGTCTCACATGAAGTCGAAATGTCTGAACATCGCCTGACACGAAAACAGAACGCCCTTATGATTGATCCCCGCCGAACAAGAATATTGAACTCCTGCAGTGACAAACCGGGAGCGGTTATTTACTGGATGTCGCGCGATCAGCGCCTGAACCATAACTGGGCGCTGCTCTTTGCAAGAGAGAAAGCCACTCAGAAAGGCCAGCCTCTTGTTGTTGTCTTCACGCTTGCACCGTCATTCCTCAATGCTCCGTTCAGGCATTACGACTTCATGCTTAAAGGTCTTGAAGAAACCGCCAAAGCTCTCGAACGGATCAATATCCCCTTTATGCTGCTCGAAGGAGAGCCGGATAAAGAGATCTCCCGATATGCCTGCCAGTCCGAAGCGGGAGCTGTCGTTACGGATTTTTCTCCCCTGAACATTTCCCGAAACTGGAAAAAAAAGGCAGCCGACATCCTCGACATTCCTCTCTATGAGGTCGATGCCCATAACATTGTCCCCTGCTGGTATGTATCCGACAAACAGGAGTATGCGGCCAGAACCCTGCGTCCGAAACTGCAGGCCCGCCTTGATGAGTTTCTTGTTCCGTATCCGCCGCTTCTGCCAGGTCCGGTTCAGGCTCCGCACCTTCATCACCGCTCTCCCGACTGGAAACAGGTCCGGGAACGGCTCCAAAAAGATCGCTCCGTACCGCCGGTAAACCGGATCGTTCCTGGAGAAACTGCCGCAGCAGAATCGCTTGAAAACTTCATCAAGGGCAGGCTTTCGGGATATGCCACGGCAAGAAACGACCCGAACGGCAATGCCCTGTCACAACTCTCGCCCTACCTTCATTTCGGTCAGATCAGCGCCCAGCATGTTGCGTTACGGGTTGCCGAAAGCCATGCGCCACAGGAAGACAAGGCGGCCTTTCTCGAAGAGCTCATTATCCGCCGGGAGCTTTCGGATAATTTCTGTAACTACAACCCGGATTATGACCGGTTTGAAGGGATCCCTGCATGGGCGAAGCAAACGCTGCTTCTGCATGGGCAGGACAAACGGGAGTACCTGTACACCATCGACGTTTTCGAAAAAGCTGCAACACATGACGAACTCTGGAACGCTGCCCAGTCAGAGCTGGTTCAAACCGGAAAAATCCACGGTTATATGCGGATGTACTGGGCGAAAAAAATTCTCGAATGGAGTTCGTCTCCTCCCGAAGCATTTGAGGTAGCAATCTATCTCAACGACCGGTATGCGCTTGACGGAAGGGATCCTAACGGTTATGCAGGGGTGGCATGGTCGATTGGAGGCCTGCATGACCGCCCGTGGTTCGAACGGCCGGTCTATGGCAACATCAGATACATGAACGCCAGCGGGTGCAGAAGAAAGTTCGACGTTGATCGCTACATAAGCCGGTTTCGGGAACCGGTAACCCTGTTCCCGAATGCGTAAACATTATTCCCGCCAGGCTGCAGCGGGTAGAGAAAACCGACCTATGCGATCACCAGATCGATGGTTCTTCGCTGCACATCCACCGACAGTACCTTGATCTTCACCCGGTTGCCTATCTGAAGCCGCCGTTTCCGCCGCTTGCCCAGCAGCGAGTAGCTGGCTTCGTCATATTCATAGTAATCGTCGGTCAGATTGCGCATATGCACGAGACCTTCGATGGCAAAATCCACCATGCGGACGTAAATACCGTATTCGGTAGCACCCGAAATTATGCCGGAATACTCCTTGCCGATATGGCTTGCCATATACTCGACCTGCTTGAGTTTGATCGACTCCCTCTCGGCCTCGACAGCTCCTTTTTCACGCTCGTTGGAGATCTGACAGACAGACTGAAGTTTTGCCTTCAATGCGGCAACTCTTTTTTCGGTGATTTTTTTGCGGCTTTTACGCAAACTCTCATACTCGAAAAGGAGCCGGTGAATGATCAGATCAGGATAACGCCTGATCGGGGAGGTAAAATGGGTATAGTGTTCAAAGCCAAGCCCGTAATGCCCGGCATTGTCACCGGTATAGACCGCCTTTGACATGGAACGCAGCACCAGTTCATTGACGAGAAACTCAAGGTTGGTGCCCCGAACCTGCTGCAGAAGCTGCCGCAGGGCTTTTGCCGTAACAATAGGACCATCCTTGCCTCTGTTGAGCTTGAGATCATAGCCAAGCCTCTTGACAAAGTTGGAAAGAATAACCACTTTTTCCAACTGGGGAGCATCGTGCACCCGGTAAATACAGGGTTGCGGCGTTTTTTTCCCTTCGCCAAACGTTTTGGTCAGATACTCGGCAACCTTGCGGTTTGCAAGCAGCATGAACTCTTCGATGAGACGGTGGCTTCCAAGGCGCTCCTTTTTCATCACCTCAAGCGGTTCGCCTTTGCTGCCAAGCCTGAAACGCACCTCCTCGGTCTCAAAATCAAGGCCGCCATGCTTGAACCGCTTTTCACGAAGGGTTGTGCTGAGCGTATCGAGCAGTTTGAGTTCCGCGACAAAATCACCCTCTCCGGAATCGAGAATCTGCTGAACATCTTCATAGGTAAACCGGCGCTTCGAATGGATCGCCGTTTTCTGAAACTCCTGCTTCTCGACCTCTCCGGCATCCGTCATGGTAATAAAAACGGAAAATGCCATCCGGTCTACGCCGGGGTTAAGGCTGCATATCTGTTCGGAAAGCCTTGACGGAAGCATGGGGATAACGCGATCGACCAGATAGACCGAGGTCGCCCGTTTCATCGCCTCCTTGTCAAGCAGAGAGTCTTCAGGAACATAGTGCGACACGTCGGCAATATGCACCCCTATCCGATAGCGGTTTCCTGTAAGCGTCTCAAGGGAGAGCGCATCGTCAAAGTCTTTTGCATCAACAGGATCGATGGTGAAAACAAGCTTGTCGCGAATATCGAGACGTCCAACGAGATCCTCGTCGGTAATCCCGTCCCGGATTGACTGGGCAAACTCGACAATCGGGGCGTCAAAAGTTTCATCGATACCGTGATTGCGGGCAATGGCGCTCACCTCGACCTGCGAGTCGCCGGCAGAACCGAGCACTTCGAGTACCTTCGCGTTGATAACGCCTTCCTTGCTGAAATCGAGTTCACCGACAAGCACTTTCTGGCCGTCTTTTGCCTTAGCCGCGTTTTTCAGCGCCACAACAATCACCGGCAGAATTTTCCGTTCATCAGGCTTGAGAAGGAATCTGCGGTTTTCGCGCGTAAGCGTGCCGACAATCGTTGTGACCCGCCGTTTTACCACGCTCTTGACAATGCCCTCGCAACGCTGGTGCGGAGTTGATTTCGACGCATAGGTTTCCGGTACTTTGGTGACCTGTACTTCAACCTCATCGCCATGCATCGAGGAGTTCATGTCGGCAGCCTTGATGAAAATATCATCATCAAACCCTTCGACATCGAGAAATCCGTAACCGTTTGGATGAGTGGAAAGACGTCCGGTGTAGATCTTATCAACAACAAACTGCTCTTTGCCGGGCAGAGGAAACTGCTTCAGATGAACAAGATGATCTTCATAGGTTGCATCTTCGAGGCCTGCCATACCGTAGCATCGGTTGGAATCCTTGTCAACCGCACCCTCTTCCTGCAGTTTGTGCAGCACATACCAGAAACCGGGAAGATGTCTGGATTCTGTGTAGCCAAGAAGTTTGGCAAGGTCAACCGAACGGAATCGTTCACCCTCGCGATCGGATAAAAAGGTTATGATTTCAGCACCGAGAGAGCTCTCTCCACGTCTGAACAGAAACTCGTTAATCAGAATATGATCATTAGGGCGAACCCTCTCACCTGTAGGCCTTCCCTCCGGCTTACCTCTTCTCCTTCCGGATGCTCCCGGTTTTCGGCTATCTCGTTGTCTTGCCACTGCTCTCACTCGTTTATATTTAAAACTCAAGAGATCAACGTCGTTTTACAACAGATGCCATCTCTCTTCACGCCAATCATTTAATTGAAAAACAAATAAAACCCTCCAGACTACTGTTCCCGGAATAATGTTATGCACAAAAACAAAAAGGAACATGACTGCTCAGCGCTCAAACGACATAAAAAGCCACGTTAAAACATGCGGTATTTTTCACACCGTTCCTCTCACTCCTTTTAACATAATGAAAAGAAGCAACAAAATTACCTTTACTCACCCGCTTTTCCTTTTTGGCATTATCATAGGGGCAGCTCCATCGGTTGTCGCGATCGGTTCAAAAGCAAAAAATCCTGTTCATGATTGCATGCCATGCCCTCGCCTGAGTGGAGAGACCTGTCTGATAAAAAAATACTCTTGAGACACTCAGTTCGCCGCATCGGTCAAATCATCTTTTTTCCTGTCAAGACATGCAGGGCAGAGAACCTGAAGCACCACTCGCTTGCCTATGACCGTAAAGGAGTCGCTGATCTTGTCAGGAACGGCGATAGTGTCATAATCGGCATGATCAAAATCGAAAATAGCGCCGCACGAAACACAGTGCATATGATGATGAGCATTCAGATCCGGCTCGAAACGACGAATACCAACTGATGACTCAGCAATGGAAATAAGACCGATATCCGCAAATGTCAGAAGCGTTCTGTTCACGGTATCAAATGAGACGTTAGGATATTCTCTGCGAACGGCACGAAACACCTGATCGGCAGAAGGATGCTCCCTGGAACTGATGATCTCCTTGTAGATAGCCGCTCGCTGTGGCGTTATTTTCAGCCCATGTTCCCGACACGAAATGGAAAATTGCTCCATAAGCCTTTTTTTTTCTTGTTGGACAAGCATACTAACCTCCATCGTATCGATATTGAGGGCACATCTATTTATTTGTTCCAAAAAACAATCACTGCGATTCTCCCGGCTTTCCGGGAGTAAGGTTTCTGCGATCATTCCGCAAAGCGGTTTAAGGTCGGCCAGACACTCCTCATCAAAAAAAGCTCTGTTACCTCTTCGTACACATCTTGTTCTGTTCGATCCGGCTTAAAGCTGAACCTCCCATAATACAAACAGATCCGGATTCTCCACGACAAACCTCATTCCCTTTAAACAATGGTTAATATAAGTAACAATTCTTAATTAATAATTATTACTATTTAATACACAAATCATTATATTAATAAAAAAAGCATCGAACAGGCCATCATCCCTGATTTCCTGACACCTGCGATTCCATGCCAATCATTTGTCACGACTACTCAGCAATCAAAAAAACACTAACAGGAGACCTCAATTATGTCAGATCACATCGATGACAGCTATTACTACAATGATTCCGGAATGCCGCTGCTGGGCGATGAATTCCCTGAAATGAAGGTTCAGACCACACATGGCCCTATGAATATTCCCGGTGACCTGAAAGGCTCCTGGTTCGTTCTTTTCAGCCATCCTGCAGATTATACCCCGGTATGCACGACCGAGTTTCACGCCTTTCAGGAGAGAATAGCGGATTTTGACAAGCTTGGATGCCGACTGGTCGGCATGTCGGTTGATCAGGTTTTTTCACACATCAAGTGGGTGGAGTGGATCAAGGATAATCTCGACACTGAAATAACCTTCCCGATAGTTGCCGCCAATGACAGAATCGCCATGCAGCTCGGCATGCTTCATCCAGGAAAAGGTTCCAACACGGTTCGCGCTGTCTTTGTTGGCGATCCTGAGGGAAAAGTTCGTCTGATTCTTTACTACCCGCAGGAAATCGGCCGGAATATCGATGAAATTGTCAGAGCAGTTAAAGCGCTGCAGGTTTCCGACAAAAACAAGGTTGCCATTCCGGCAAACTGGCCGATCAACACGCTTCTTAAAGATCGGGTAATTATTCCTCCTGCAAATAACATCGAGGATGCAAAAAAACGCCCATCACAGTACGATTGTTACGACTGGTGGTTCTGCCACAAACCGCTTGAAGGCTGATAATCCATTTGCAGCACAAATGAAAAGGCAGAAAGGGTTACAACAGACTCTGCCTGCCCTTTCATTTTTCTGTTCTCACGCCTCATTTACCCCAAATACTCTACTCAGAAAAAATCGATCGCCCTTGCTCAGATCCTGGTTTTTCTTTTATAGGCCCTAACCGGTTAAACAAGCCATCTGCTTTCAACAGGTCACAGAGCAGAACCAACTCTTCAAATCGACGAGATTCAGAAACCGTTAACAGCAATATTGCGTTATAATTTTTTTAACGCAAACCACCTGTCATTATGAAAAAAATCTATCGTTCAAACGTTATTCTTCCGCTTCTCCTTCTTGTCGTTGTGTCGCTTTTCGCTTCCACAGGAAACGCGGAGAAAAAGAAAACTACCCCGAAGTCCTCTGCAACCATAGGCGGTACTGTATGGATGACCAATAATCTCTCGGTCGACAGATATCGAAACGGAGACATGATCCCCGAGGTTCAGGATCCTGACGCCTGGAGCAAACTCACCACAGGAGCTTGGTGCACTTACGAAAACAGCAGCGAAAACGGAAAAACCTATGGGAAGCTTTATAACTGGTATGCTGTAAATGACCCCAGAGGTCTTGCCCCTGCCGGATGGCATGCAGCCACGGATGCTGAATGGCAAAATCTGGTAACAGCAACAGGCGGAGAAAAAGGATCAGGAACAGCGCTCAAATCGAAAAACCTCTGGACGCCTCCTGTTGTTGGTGCAGATAACCGTTCCGGGTTTACTGCAATTCCTTCAGGGTACAGAAGCAGTAATGGAAAATTCTCACTTCTTGGCACAAATGCCAGTTTCTGGAGCGCCACTGAAAGCAGCAACTCTTCGGCATGGTACCGCGATATGTACAATGCCTTTTCTGCAGTGTACCGTATCACCAGCAGCAAAACTCAGGGTTTTGCCGTACGATGCGTAAAAGACTGATCAACGATCATTGCTTCAAATAAAAAAAGTAAGGACTGCGGTATGTACCAATTTTTTGCCGCAGTCCTTTATATCCAGCGTTTGGTCCATTTTTCCCCCCTGCCGAATCCGGAACGGTTAATCTCAACACCTTCCCAGCCTGTTGTGTTTCATCCTGCCCCTTCTGAACATTGCTGAAGATAATTTGCTGAACTGATCAGCTTTTCCTCCCTGTTGAAATAATCTTTTTGGCCGGCGGCATCCTCAACCTGCAACAAGACAAACACCGGCACCATAAGTTGCCGCACGAAATCCCTGTAATGGAAAGCAAAGAAAAACAGGAATTTTTTTCGTTTTGAAACAAAAAATTCCGGATCTTTCGGAACATCTTTTTATCAGGTACATGAATAAACTACTCTTGCTGGGGGCTGAAGCTATTGCTCTGGGCGCTCTTGATGCCGGAATATCGGGCGTCTACGCCTATCCCGGAACTCCTTCGACTGAAATCACCGAATTCATTCAGCGCGACCGGACTGCCCGAGAAAAAGGGGTACGATCCTCCTGGTCATCAAATGAAAAAACTGCCTATGAAGCTGCGCTCGGCATGTCCTATACAGGCAAACGCACTCTGGTCTGCATGAAGCATGTCGGTCTGAACGTTGCTGCTGATGCCTTCATCAATTCCGCCATTACCGGGGTCAACGGCGGCCTGGTGCTTGCCGTTGCCGATGATCCGTCAATGCATTCGTCCCAAAACGAACAGGACAGCCGGGTATATGGAAAATTCGCCATGGTTCCGGTGCTTGAACCTGTTTCACAGCAGGAGTTGTACGATGCCATGAGCTATGGCTTTGATCTTTCGGAATCCCTCGGACTTCCGGTCATGATACGCCTGACAACGCGCCTCTCCCATTCCCGCGCTGGCGTTGAACGAAAAGAACCAAGAGAACAGAATCGGGTCGGATCCCTTCCCTCTTCCGACCGCTTTGTGCTGATGCCTCATAATGCACGCAAACAATATGACCTGCTGCTTGACATGCAGCCTGTACTTGAAGAACGTTCGGAACAGTCATGGCTGAACCGTCTGATTCCGGGGAGCGGAAAAACCGGCGTGCTGGCTTTCGGAATTGCCTGGAACTATGTCATGGAGGTGCGACAGACATACGGCCTTGACTGCCCCATACTGAAAATCAGCCAGTATCCGCCGCCCCGAAAACAGATCAAAGCCCTGTTCGACTCCTGCGACACCGTTCTTGTCGCAGAGGAGGGGTATCCGGTTTACGAAGAGCTTCTGCGAGGTTATTTCGACAACAGTGCAATTAATGGACGACTTGACGGCACCCTCCCCCGCGCCGGAGAACTCAGTGCCGACAACATCAGGAGTGCTCTCGGCATAACAGAAAAAAAGGGCTTGCCGATACCCTCCATTATGG
>JAAXUM010000387.1 GCA_013336025.1 Chlorobiaceae bacterium | reverse complement strand
CGTCATCTCGTCAGGCATCACGAAATCATCATCTTCCGCCTCAAGGTTTTCGACGCTGGCGGTATAGTCCGTAATGTTCTGGCTCTTCCCGGTGGATTGATAAGCTTCAATAACAGCAAGCGTTTTCAGCAGATGTTCAAGCAGCCTGCGCAAGGTAATCCGGAATGATGCAACCGAACTCTCAAGCCGCTTGAGCAGATTGACGGTCATGAGGGCCTGAAGACTGCGTTCACGGTCTGCCTGACGAAGCCTTCCTCTTCCACCTTCGACCTGGGTGTCGTAGAGTTCTTCATATCTCCTGAGCCGACTTGGCAGGATATAGCTGACAGGAGCATAGACAGCCAGCCGAAGCTGAATCAGTTGCCCGAAAATGTCATTGAAGCCGGGCACGTCACTCCGGTAGGTGAGCGGACAACGATACGAGAGCGGTTTGAGCCGTTCCGGAAAAGAGCCAATATCCGTGGTATCGTAGAAGGTCTGAATATGCTTGCGCGACCGGGCTATTGTCACGCTGTCGAGAATCTCGAAAAAGTCGAATTCGAGCAGATCGAGAATCGCCTTGGCCGTGCGTCTTTCGACCGGCAAGCGACTCCACTGGTTGAATGAGGCTTGCGCTCTGCGGAATATCTCTTCGATGCTCCGGCTTGTCCGTAGCTGACGGTTCAGGCTTTCCGAATCACCTTCATAGGCAAGAGCGAGCTGGTTGCGCAAGTCATTGAACCGGTTGTTCACCGGGGTAGCGGAAAGCATCAGCACCTTTGTTTTGACGCCTTCCCGGATAACCCGGTTCATCAGTCTCTGGTAGCGGGTCTCCCGATCCCGGAACACATCGTTGTTCCTGAAATTATGCGATTCATCGATGACAACGAGGTCGTAGTTTCCCCAGTTGACCCGATTAAGCGGCATACCAAACGACTCACCCGATGTCCGCGAAAGATCAGTATGGCAGAGAACATCGTAATTGAACCGGTCTTTCGCGAAGATGTTGGTCTTGAGATTACGGTTATAGTTCAGCCAGTTATCAGCAAGCTTTTTGGGACAGAGGACGAGCACCGATCGGTTCCGCAGTTCATAATACTTGATAACGGCCAAAGCCGTGAAGGTCTTACCGAGTCCAACGCTGTCGGCAAGGATGCATCCGTTGTAGGTCTCCAGCTTGTTGATAATGCCTGTTGCTGCATCCCTTTGAAAATTGAACAGCTTCTGCCATACAAGCGATTGCAAATACCCTGTCCGGTCATTCGGTAAAACATCCTCATCAACCTCGTCCAGAAACTCGCTGAAAACGTTATACAGTATCAAAAAATAGATGCGCTCCGGAGAGTTTTCCTGATACACCGATGCGATGTGCTCCCTGATGATAGAGGTAACATCTTCCAGCTTTTCCGGATCATGCCAGATTTGATTGAACAGGTTCAGATAGGTTTCAGTAACCATCGATTCGTCAAAGCGTTGTACCAGATTTGAAACAGCCTCACCTCGCTGATAGCCAAGATCAACAGCCGTGAATCCCTGAAGTGGCGCATAGGCAACATCACTTTCTTCACCTCTGATACAGGCAAACTGCTGCATTGGAGCCTTTGTCCTGTTCGACCGGAATGAGGCCTTCTTTCGCATCCACTCGGCATATTCGCGAGCAATGGCTTTTTGGGTCAGCTTGTTCCGCAGCTGTATTTCAAATTCCGATCCATAGAGACTTCGCTCCCGATTCACTTTCGGGATAAAAAACTCCCTGTGCTCTTTGCGGAATTTGTCGGTTACCTGGTCGGGAAGAAAGGTCGGTGCGGTAAAAATGAATTCAAAGGCATCGACTTTGGAAAGCGCTTCCCTGAGTGCTTCATAAGCAAAGATCGAGAAACAGGATGCTGCGATTTTCAGCTTGTCATTCTTCTGAATCGAAGCTTTGAGGTCATCACCAAGAAGCGAGTTGAGGTTGTCGATAATCCGCATAGCAACCTCCATTTATCCTTTGACAAAAAAATCGGAGCCGATCTTTTTCAGCTCATAGATCGCCTCCGTCGAAACTCCGACTCCATA
>JAAXUM010000148.1 GCA_013336025.1 Chlorobiaceae bacterium | reverse complement strand
AACCCACAACTGGTCTTCAGCAATTTCAGTCTGTGAAAGCCTTAAAGAAAACGGATTCGACGACTGGTACCTGCCAAGCAAGGATGAGCTGGAAAAGCTTTATGCCAACAGAGTTGCCATTGGCGGCATATCGGTTGCGGAGTTCTGGAGTTCGACAGAACAATGGGATGGATACGCATGGGGCATCTATTCCGGGGATGGCTATCATTTCTTCAGCAGCAAGGCAAACAGCGGACGAGTTCTTCCGGTTCGTATTTTTTCTGTTCCATCCGCCAATTCCAGCCCGCAACAGCTGAGCGGTTCTCATTAAAAGCGTTATGGTTTCAATGAACGAAACACATCGGGGAGTCAAAACCTGCAACAAGGGTGCAGGCAACTCCCCGAAAACAAAAGAGAAGGCATTCTCTGAAAACTGCAGGAAAGCAGCTGCATGGAGAATGACACTGATGAGACTAAAAAGGTGAACGCTTGTCAACAAAAAACTGCACTCAAAATGAAAAACACAACAACACGCGCATCAAGAATCTGGATAGGGGTGCTGGTAACCGGGCTCTTTATCGTGGCTGTTTCAGCGTTATCGTTTATGGCCACCAGAGGAGAAAAAGGTGACCGATATGGGGGAGGTATCGTTTACTATATTCTGCAGCCAGGAGACCCTGGCTACGAAGCATGGAAACAGCATGGGCTTATTGTAGCCCTGAACGATCAATCCAACGGCACTGAATGGAGCAACATCAAGGATATACCGGTGTTCAACACAAAAACAGCGATAGGCAGCGGACGGCAGAACACGGAACTGATAACAGCTCAAAAGGGACATATCTCGAGTGCAGCAAAACTCTGTGCGGATTACGCTCACGGTGATTATAGCGACTGGTATCTGCCGAGCAGGGACGAACTGAACAAACTATGCACAAGTAATGTTCTCTCTTGTGATTACGAAGACGAACACTGGAGTTCATCTGGGGCTACTCCGAACGATGCGTGGTCCCAGATACAAGGAAGTGCACCTCATTACCAGATGAAACAAATCGGGATAAAAGTCAGAGCAATACGTTCCTTTTAAAAATTCGCGTTTAAAATCCAGCCCTCGACATGCCGATACGCAGCAAGTATCGGCATTTTTTTCCTCTCTGACAGCCTGTCGTTACAACGGCATCCGTTTTCGTGTACTGCACCCTACAGATCATTTTTCGACCACCGCACTCTCTCAGGGAAATCATTGCCGTTACTTGCTGTGTCTGGTTTGTCTGTGCCCTGCCGTACAGAACTGCCGCTTCGCTAAAAAAGAAATTTTATTTCAAAAGCAGAAATACTCTTTCCCTTTTTATCTTCCCTTTTCTCTTTTCTTTCTTAAACCTCTGAGTGAAAGCGAGCAATCAGCCGCCCTGTTTTCCTGTAAAACCAAAAAACTGCGATGACGATCGAACCGCCCTCCCTGAACATGGCAGAAGCCCGTATCTCGTCAGGCCATCTGAAACATAACATCCGGGAGATACAGCGCTGTGTGGGAACAGGGGTTCGCATCATGGGCATTGTCAAGGCAAACGCTTATGGCCACAATGTGCATAAAGTTGCAGAAACACTTGAAGCCGAGGGTGTCAGCGATTTCGGTGTTGCCAACATCCAGGAAGCTATAGAACTGAAAACCGGCGGTGCGCTTAAAAAACCGGCAAACATTCTCTCTTTTTCCTCTCCGATCATTCCGCAAATAGAGTACTACCTGCACCACCATATCGACATGACCCTCTGCGATACCGCCATCATGAAAGCTGCCTCTGCAATCGCGGCAAAACACGACAGAAAAATCGGAGTGCATATCAAAGTGGATACCGGCATGGGGCGACTTGGACTACCCCCTCTTCAAGCGCTTGAGCTCCTCAGAGAAGCAGCTCAAGAGCCGGGACTTGAACTCAAAGGTGTCTACACTCATTTTGCAGAGAGTGCCAACAGCGATTTTACCAACCGCCAGTTCAAAGAGTTCAAAGCCATGACGAATGCGTATGAGGCTGAAAGCGGTAAAACTCTCTGTAAACACGCGGCCAGCAGCGGAACGTTGCTGAACAACCCGGAAATGCGGCTCGACATGGTTCGTCCCGGGATTCTGCTCTATGGCTACAAGCCTTATCCGGCACTTTCCTCTTTGGTCACGGTACTTCCGGTCATGCAGTTAGAGGCAAAAGTTATTTTCATTAAAACAGTCACTCAAGATACAACCATCAGCTACAACCGCACATGGAAGGCTCCGCGTCCGCTAAAAATCGCAACCATCTCTGCCGGATATGCAGATGGGTACCACAGAGCACTCTCGAATCGTTCTGTGGTTTTTATCAACGGGAAATCCTTTCCGCAGGTCGGCACGGTAACCATGGATCAGTTTATGGTTGATATCGGGACAGAAAATGATGTAAAAATCGGTGATCGTGCTATATTATTCGGTTGGGAAGGCCCATCCCTCGATCAGCTTGCAGAGAGTATCGGAAGCATAAGCTATGAGCTCCTCTGCTCGGTATCCAGCAGAGTAAAACGGATATTTACCGATGACTAACAACAGAGGGAACAATGAACCCCTTTGATCAGCTTTCAAAAAAACTCAGTCTGACAAGAACTGAAGTATCAGTAATTTCGCTTCTGCTGCTCTTCCTTTTACTTGGCGGAGTGGTTAAACAGTTCCGCTCGGCTGATGAAACCGCGACCCGGTCAAAAGCCATACAAAAAGAACTCTATCGGGAAGCCGATGTAGACAGTCTGATCCGGCTTGCATCCATTGCCGAACAGCATGGCGCTGTTTCCGTTGACGGTGATGCAACAGAGGAGATCGCAGCCGCTTCTGAAGAAACGGGTACATCACGAAAAACAGGCCACCGTCCGGGCGGAAAAAAGGTGTTCTCCGGAACCATGTCGTTCAACAGGGCATCGGAAAAACAGTTGCAGCAAATTCCCGGAGTCGGTCCGGTTATGGCTAAACGTCTTGTAACATTCAGAGCATCAAAAGGTGGCCGGATTAGCAGTATCGAGCAGCTCCTTGAGGTAAAAGGGATAGGGAAAAAGAAACTTGAAGTCCTCAGAAAGCATCTTACAATGGAATAATGAGCAAAAGCCAGCTTGCCTGCGCAATAGGAACAACCCAAAGTACCATTGCAAGAATAAAAATCTCCGAAAACGGCACCATTGACATCAGTACCTGCAACACCATACAGGCTGGAGTGCATGACCTCCTTGGAGGCAGAAATCATCGGGGAGTGAAAAAACTGCTTGCCCTGACAAAGAAGTGGAGAAACGATCCGATAGCCATCACGCTTTCCCAGACAGAGTACCGTGCCCTTCCGGCTTATTTCCCCCCGCATGCCGAAGCTGAAGTTGCACGGGAGCGTTGCGCTATAGAAGCAGAGCACTTTCTTCTCCAGCCTGAACAATACCGCTGGGAACACATGAGTTACGGAAAGAAAAGTACTGATTGCTCTGCGGAAAAAAAGCTTATTCTCTTCTATCCGTCTGAACCATCCCGAATTGCCGCAGCATACTTCAGCAAACAATGCCGGGTAATTTTTTCAGGGTCTCCAATGCTGCCCTTTGTTCATCTCTCCCGCTACCAGCAAGATCCGCTGATCATCCTTGAACTTGAAAACAACTCTGTGATGCTCTGCATTGCTGAAAAAGGAAGGATGATCTATTTCAGTTACAGGAAGGTAAAAAACCAGAGTGAAAAAGAGTATTTCTCACTCCAGTCACTCAAGGAAGCTTCGTTATTGCATGATGCTGTTGTGCAGATTGCAGGCACAGGAGCTGATATGGCAACAACAGCACTTATTGAAAAAGAAACCACCTGCAGGCCGCGTCCTCTCTCTCTGCCTGAAGCGCTGTCAGAAACGGTTATCGGTATTGATTCAACAAAAGAAATGCCTGCCTCGGCAATACAGGCCATCAGCGCGGCGCTGATGGCGCTTGCTTGTCAACAAACAGGCTCTACTTCCGTTTCGCCATGATAACCTCAGCGATCTGCACGGCATTGGTAGCTGCGCCTTTTCTGAGATTATCGGCAACAATCCACATGTTCAGGGTCTGCGGGTGCCAGTAATCACGACGCAGTCGTCCCACAAACACCTCATCCCGCTCATACGAGGTCAGCGGCATCGGATACATGCTTTCGGCAGGATTGTCCTGCATGACAATACCTGGAGCATGTTCAAGCAATGTACGAACTTCGTCCATTTTGAATTCACGATCAAGCTCGATATTCAGTGATTCGCCATGTCCGCCATACACGGGAATCCTTACTGTTGTAGGAGAGACGGAAATGGAGTCATCGGCCATGATTTTTCTGGTTTCGTTCACCATTTTCATCTCTTCCTTGGTATAGCCGTTTTCGGTGAACATATCAATCTGAGGCACCGCATTAAAGGCTATCTGATGAAAATGGGTAAACGAGTCCTGGGCTTCACCGGCAAGTTCGCTTTCAAGCGCATCACGTCCAGCCTTGCCTTTGCCGGTTACCGACTGATAGGTTGAAACAACAACCCTGCGCAACCCGTAACGGTCATGAAGCGGCTTGAGTACCACAACCATCTGAATGGTGGAACAGTTCGGATTGGCAATGATCTGTTCAGGTCTGCCGTCAAGTGAAAAAATCGCCTCAGGGTTGACTTCCGGTACAACCAGCGGCACATCGGGCTCCATTCTGAAAGCCGATGAATTGTCGATCACCACAGCCCCGGCAGCAGCGGCTACAGGAGCCCACTCCCTGCTTGCCGTCGCGCCGGCTGAAAACAATGCAATATCGACATCTCTGAACGCCTCGGGTGAGGGCTCGGTAATTATAAAGTCCTGCTCCCTGAACCGTATCGACTGACCTGCGCTTCTGCTTGAAGCAAGGGGGACAAGATCAGTGAGGGGAAAATTTCTCTCTTCAAGAACCTGAATCATGGTTCGACCAACAAGGCCTGTTGCACCAAGCACCGCTACCCGACAGCGGTTTTCCGGATTGCTCATACGTTATGATTTCTTAATAATTCAAAACAAGTTTATCTGAATGATCATTGAGATATTCCGCATACTCCTTTATACGTCCATCTCTTGCATATCCTTCACACTCACGTTCGTAAGCGAGAAGAATTTCTGTAACAAGCCGCCAGTCATCCTCCCGGACAATCGCGTTACGAACAACGGATACTTTTGGAAGACCTTTGAGATAGGTTGAGTAATGACGGCGCATTTCAAGCGTTCCGTATTTCTCGCCCTTACAGGCAACCGAAAGTTCAAGATGATCGATGGCGGCATGAATTCTCAGGCTGAAACCGTTTTGCCCATGCCCGGTT
>JAAXUM010000386.1 GCA_013336025.1 Chlorobiaceae bacterium | reverse complement strand
CAATATCCGGTTTGCAGGAGAGTGCTTCACGAAGCTCATCAAACGAACGGACTTCAGTTTCAATTTTGACGGCAAGCTGATGCTTCCGGCAATATTGCTTCGCCTTTCGGAGAGCATTGGCAACCCCTCCGGATGCGTCAATATGATTATCCTTGACAAGCATCATATCAAACAGTCCAAAACGGTGATTCCTTCCTCCTCCGATCCTGACCGCTTCCTTGTCGAAATATCGCAATCCCGGAGCGGTTTTTCTGGTATCAAGAATTGATGCACTCGTATGACTTACCTTGTCAACAAAGATTTTCGTTTTTGTTGCAATACCTGACATTCTCTGCATAAAATTAAGTGCCGTTCGTTCACCAATCAGCAGCGGAGCAAGTTTCCCTGAAACTTCGAGCACAAGATCGCCAGCAATAACATGATCGCCGTCACTATGGCGACAAACAACCGAAACAGCGACATCACAGGCTGCGAAAACCTGCCTTGCAACCTCTGCTCCGGCAAGAATGCCATCCTCTTTTGCCCGAATTTCTGCACGACCAACCATCCCCTCATCAATGGTCGAAAGGGTTGTAATATCACCACTATAACGATCCTCCTCAAGAGCGAGCATCACGGCCCGTGATCGGCACCCTTCATAAAAATCCTGTTGAGCCTTATTCATAACAGCAACCCAATGCGATTGTTCGTTTATCAAGCACATCTACTCCATTTATCGGCAAAGTACCATTTTTTCGGCAATTGAACCGACTCTACCTTCACCCTTCAAATCTTTTCTCTTCCGAAGCCGACCTTTATACGCAGCACACCGGTTCCGGAGAGGATGAATAATCTTTTTCCTTTTTCATTCAAGGCATTTATCATGAACATTGTTAGCTTTCAAAAAAAAACAGAGAAAACTCTCATGGCCAAACATATCCTTTCCTGTATAAGACTCGTTAACATGGTGTTCTATGCCCATCACGGAGTATTGAAAGAAGAACACGCCATAGGCGCTAAATATGAAGTGGATACCGATTTACACTTTGATTTTTCACTGGCCGCAAGCGAGGATAACCTGAAAAAAACTATTGACTACGGCGAAGCCTACAAGAAAATCAAAGCCATTCTTACTGAAAAGAACTATTTTCTCATTGAAACGATAGCCTTTGACATCGCTCATGAATTTTTTCTCGCATTTCCCATCCTCGATGAGATAACCGTAAAAGTCAGAAAGCGCAATCCGCCAATCAATGGCATCTGTGACTTCGCAGAAGCCGTTTATACAGAACGACGTTCCTGATCCATGCACCTTCAAACCGTTTTTTTAGGCATCGGCTCCAACATCGGGGATCGCATGCTTCATCTTGAAAAAGCAATCCAGAGGCTTGCAGGCATCCCTGAAATTGATGTCATTGCTGTCTCAAGAATATACATAACCGAACCTGTCGGGATTACGGAGCAGAATCGATTCTATAATGGAGTCGTCAAACTTGCAACATCGATCCTGCCTGAAGATCTCCGAAAACAGTGCAAAACCATCGAACAGGAGATCGGAAGACCCGAGCACTACCAGCGCTGGAGCCCGAGAGTGATTGATCTTGACATTCTCCTCTATGGAAACCTCTGCTGCAACACGGAAACCCTGACCATACCACATCCCGAACTGCACCGTCGTAAATTTGTGCTGGTGCCACTGCTCGATCTTGACAACCCTGAACATCCACTTCTGCACTGCCCGATTTCCGGGCTTCTCAAAACCTGTGAAGACCACTCGGTGCTTATTCGCACAAAAAGCATAATCGCCACACCGATGCCACACCACCGCCATGGTCACTGAGACCCCTCTCTGCGTTCGGGATGACCTCCGCCCCTTGTCATCTCGACCATCGGGAGAGATCTCTCTTCTCTTCGTTTCCTTTCCTCTCCCCCAACTCACAGAACTCATTGCTCAGCACTCATATCTTCCCGCTCCCCATTCCACAGTCCCTGATTCTTCATACATTCTAAACTCGTAGCACGTAACCCGTTCTTCCCTCCTGAAATTCAGAAGGTATATAAAAA
>JAAXUM010000147.1 GCA_013336025.1 Chlorobiaceae bacterium | reverse complement strand
CTCGTCTTTGGCGTCATGAATGTAAGCAACTTCGCTCACGGCGATTTAATGATGTTAGGCATGTATCTGGCTTACTTTGCATTTACCCTGCTCAGCATTGACCCTTACGTATCGCTCCTCCTGATTATGCCGACAGCTTTTTTATTCGGCTTTATCCTGGAAAAAGTCTTTATCAACCGTGTTATCAATCATCCACATCAAAACCAGATCCTCCTGACTATCGGTCTTGGCCTGATCATGAGCAACACTGCGCTTCTGGCATTCACCAGTGATCCGAAAATTCTTACAACATCCTATTCGAGCAGTGCATTCAACAACCTTGAGGGTATTTCACTATCAGTTCCCTTGCTGTTATCGTTTCTGATTACGTGCGCTATTACGGCAATCCTCTATCTGTTCCTTTCAAAAACAAGTACCGGTATGGCCCTGCGGGCAACAAGCCAGAACCGTGAGGCGGCTCAGTTAATGGGTATAAATGTTGCAAGAATGAGCGCCATCGCCTTTGGGCTTGGTACAGCTCTGGCCGCAACAGCAGGCGCACTGATAGCTCCGACCTATTACATTTATCCGCTTGCAGGTCACAGTTTTCTTCTTAAATCCTTTACAATCTGCGTACTTGGTGGACTCGGCTCAGTTGTTGGCGCTACAGTCGGAGGGTTGATCATCGGAGTTGTTGAAGCAATGGCGTCAACCTACCTGTCAAGTGACTGGAAAGATGTGGTGGTTTTTGTTCTGTTCCTCGCCGTCCTGCTGTTTCGTCCACAGGGACTGTTCGGAAAAAAGGGAGGGCAGTAAATCATGAAACCTTTCATCACCATCATCATTACAGGTACATTCGCTGCCTTGCTGCCCCTTCTCATCGGAGACAATCCATATATCACCGGTGTTCTGATCACCGTTCTGATGATGGCGGCTCTTGCATCTGCCTGGAATATCCTCGGAGGATTTGCCGGTCAGTTCAGTTTCGGCCACGCGGCCTACTTCGGTACCGGAGCCTATACCACCATGATTCTCCTCTATCAATGGAATATCAACCCGATTCCTGGTATCATGGCAGGCATTGTTGCGGCATGCATTATTGCGCTTGTTACCGGAAGCATTGTCTTCAGGCTGCGGGGACATTACTTCGGGCTTGCATCAATTGCTGTTGCCGAGATTGTCCGGCTTACGGTACTTAATTTTGAATTTACCGGAGGAGCGCAGGGAATTCTTGTTACCGATGTCGCCTTATCCGGTCTTGATCTTAACAGCAAAAATCCCTTTTACTATGGCATGCTGCTGGTTCTTGTTATCACCCTCCTGATTTCGGCCTATCTTCGTACATCAAAAACAGGTTTTTATCTTCAGGCTATCCGTGAAGATCAGGATGCCGCTGCTTCATTAGGCATCAATATCTCACAGTATAAAAACAGGGCGCTGCTGATTTCGGCCTCGCTAACCTCGGTACTGGGAAGCCTGTATGCCATGTATATCCGGTTTATCGATACAAATGCCGTGCTTGACCTTCGCCTTTCCATTGAAATTATTCTCACGGCAATTATCGGTGGTGTCGGGACATTATGGGGACCTGTTCTTGGAGCGCTTCTCCTTGTTCCGCTTGCAGAAATGCTGAGAACCAACATTCTCGGGGATGCCCTGGTAAAAGCAGGTCTTGTATCAGAAACCTCCCCCATCGGCATTTTTCTGAAAGAAAACCTGGCACACGCTCACGTCCTTGTTTATGGCATTATTACCGTCGTTTGCATTTTATACTTACCAAAAGGCATTCTTGTGCTTTTCAGGAGACACAAATGACAACCCATCTTCTCGACATCAGGCATGTCAATAAACATTTTGGCGGCAATCTTGCCGTTTCCGATGTCTCTTTTTCTGTTGAAAAAAAACAGATCTTCGGCCTTATCGGCCCGAACGGTGCAGGAAAAACCACCTTATTCAACTGCATCACCGGTTATTACCCTGTAACTGCCGGAGATATCGTTTTTGATAATAAAAAAATCAATAAGCTTCGACCGGACCAGGTGTGCAAATTAGGAATGGCCAGAACATGGCAGAAAGTGAAACCACTGGGAAGTCTTACGACACTTGAGAATATCATGACAGGGGCTTTCTCTAAAACGAACTCCCCTCGAATCGCCCGACAGATAGCCTTGAAACATTTAGAGACTATGGGACTTGCCGACTATACGGATAAATCAGCAGCAGCTCTGTCAATTGGTCTTAAAAAGAAACTCGAACTCGCAAGAGTATTGGCTACTGACCCGAAGTTACTGCTCCTCGATGAGATCTGCGGTGGACTGAACCATACCGAAACCGCAGCAATCCTTGAGATAATACGTATGGTAAGAAATAACGGAATAACGATTGTTTTTATCGAACACGACATGAAAGCTGTTACATCAATTTGTGACCGGATCGTCGTTCTGAATTCCGGAGAAAAACTGGCAGAGGGAACACCCGAAGAGATCACCAGCAATCCTGCTGTCATTGCAGCGTACCTTGGAGGTGGAACGAATGCTAACCATTGAAAATCTTAACGCAAGTTATGGCGAAATGCAGGTGCTGCGAAATATCAGCCTCGCTATTTCCGCCAGAGAAATCGTCTCTGTTGTGGGCAGCAACGGTGCAGGAAAATCAACAATGCTCAAAGCCATATCCGGCATTATTAAATCCAGTGGCACGATCTCCTTTAATGGCGCACCGGTCAGCAATCTCCCGCCTCATTTGATTGTTCAGCGAGGCATCGTCCATGTTCCTGAAGGACGTAAAATCTTTTCAGAAATGACCGTTGTTGAAAACCTGATGATGGGGGGATACCTTCACCAGAAAGAGATCAAAAAAAACATGGAGCGCGTTCTCACGATCTTCCCGCGCCTTGCGGAACGAAAAAAACAGCTTGGAGGTACCATGTCCGGAGGAGAGCAGCAGATGCTTGCCATAGGAAGAGGACTCATGGGAAACCCAAAACTTCTGCTCCTCGATGAACCGAGTCTTGGCCTCTCTCCTCTGTTTACTGATGTGGTTTTCAGCGCTATTGGCGAAATCAACACACTTGGCGTAACGGTACTTCTTGTTGAACAGAACGTCTATCAATCACTCAAAATCAGCCACCGAGCCTATGTCATTGAAACAGGTTCAATTGTACTGACAGGCACAGGGAGTGAGCTTCTCAATAACCAGAAAGTCAAAACCGCTTTTCTCGGTATGTAAAAAAATCGGAAAAGTCAGCACCGACTCTTTCAAGCGAGTCAGCAGAAACCATGGCAATGCATCGCATCCACAAACAGAACAAGAGAACATAAGGGAACCTCTGAAAAGTGTGATGAGCGATCAACGTGCGCAATAACTTTTCAGAGATTCCCGTAAGCTCACAGCATCTGACCCTTGTCGTTATGAACACCGATTATGAATATCCGCTCTGGCAAACATCATCACTCGTTTCGGGTATCGACGAAGCAGGTCGCGGTCCTCTTGCCGGCCCGGTTGTTGCTGCTGCCGTTATCTTTCCCCGCTGGTTCAGACCTCAGCATCCTGTACTTGAAAAACTGGATGATTCAAAAAAGCTCTCGTCGGATCTCAGGGAACAGCTTGCACCTTTAATCAAAACATACGCGGCATGCTGGGCTGTTGCCGTTATTGAGCCTGAAATCATTGACAGCATCAACATCTTTCAGGCAACCATGCTGGCCATGAACAATGCGATTGCCTCCTTACCTCAACGGCCTGAACTTCTTCTTGTTGACGGCAACAGGTTCAGGCCGCAGTTTCCAATACCCTATGAAACCATCGTCAAAGGCGACACAAAGGTTTTTTCAATCGCTGCCGCATCTGTGCTTGCCAAAACACATCGGGACTCACTCATGACAGCATACAGCATGGAATACCCTGAATACGGCTTTGAACAACACGTTGGCTATCCGACAGCAAGCCATATCAAAGCAATCGAAACTTTCGGACGGTGCCGTATTCACCGCAAAAGCTTCAGGCTCAGAAAACTGGGAGAAAAATAACCGTTCGCCATGAGCTCTGATCCTCATATACTCGGTATCCAGGGAGAACAAATCGCGGCAGAATACCTGTCGAAGCGTGGATACCGGATCATCAGGCGCAACTATCGCTACCGACGTAACGAGATCGATATCATCGCGAAAAAACACTCGACACTTTGCTTTGTCGAGGTAAAAACCAGGGCATCTCTTGAAAAAGGCCACCCTGCCGAAGCTGTAACGCTCAAAAAGCAGAAAGAGATCATCAAAGCGGCAAAATCATATCTCTTTTCTCTTGGAACCGATCGCTGTGACTGCCGGTTTGATGTCATAGCCATTCTTGTCAGAAGCATGAAACAGGAAGAGATCGGCGTCTATGACCTTGATCATTTTACCGATGCTTTCCAGGCGGAATAGTCCTCTCTCAAGCAGCAGAATAGCGCTAATTTTGTTATCTTGAAGATTATCTTGTTCACCCAGTTACCTTGTAAAAAGATTATGCAGGAAACCGTTCCGCAGGCTCCGTCCCCTTATATTGCCTCAAATATTCAAATTCTCGACGGCATTGAACATGTTCGTAAACGCCCGGCCATGTATATCGGTGATATACACACCAGAGGCCTGCACCACCTTATTTACGAAATCGTCGACAACTCCATTGACGAAACCCTCGGGGGCTTCAATGAGTATATTTTTGTCTCGTTAAATCCTGACGGATCGGTTACCGTTATTGACCATGGCCGAGGTATCCCTGTAGATATTCACCCTCAGAAGCAGAAATCAGCCCTTGAACTGGTCATGACCGTCATCGGAGCCGGAGGTAAATTCGATAAAGGATCCTACAAGGTTTCCGGCGGTCTTCATGGCGTCGGCGCATCAGTGGTGAATGCTCTTTCAGAATGGTGCGAAGTCGAGGTCTATCGTGACGGAAAAGCTTATTTTCAGCGCTTCGAACGCGGCGTTCCTCAAGGCAATGTCAGGGAGATCGGGTTATCCGATAAAAAAGGCACAAAAACCACCTTCAAACCGGACCACCAGATTTTCAAAACGACCGAGTTCCGCAAGGATATTATTATTGATCGTATGCGGGAACTTGCGTTCCTCAATAAAAATCTCAGCATTACGGTACAGGACGTCGATGGAGTACAGGAGATTTTTCATTACGAAGGCGGCCTGAAAGAGTTTGTCCGCTTTACCGACATCAACCGGTTAAGCCTTATCAAGGAACCGATCTATTTTATCGGAGAACGCGACACGACTATTGTTGAAATTGCACTGCAGTACAATGATTCGTATCAGGAGAACGTTTTCAGCTATGTCAATAATATCAATACGCACGATGGGGGGACACACG
>JAAXUM010000385.1 GCA_013336025.1 Chlorobiaceae bacterium | reverse complement strand
GGTCCGCAGCGTCTGAAACTGCACTTGATGCTGCCATGAACGTAATTCGCCCAGGCAATACGCTTCAGATTCTCATGCTCCCTTTTGAGAAAAATGAACGCGACATGGAAACCGGGCTATCAGAACGGTTCGCCTCCGACATGCCGAGGATAGAGTATCACGCAATACCGCCGGTAACCGACGGTAAAGCGCTTGCCCGATATATCAGAATGGCCGATTCAGGCCTGCTCTTCCTCAGCGACCGCATGAACCTGCCCTCTGAAACTGTGCATAGTCTGATTAACGAAATTGACTATCCGGTTATGGTCGTAAGAGGCTAATGGAAGCCAGCACTATCTGTGCACCTGAAAAGCGCACTAATTTCTCCTGCCACTATCTTTTCTGTCATAGTCTCTCCTGTCACCATCCCTCCGGTCACTATCTCTCCGGTCATACTCTTTTCGATCGATCTCCCTCCGGTTATTATCTCGCCAGAAACCATCTGTCCATACTCCTCCATGTTCATAGTAGCCGTGAACCCAGACTGCTCCATGACGGGGAGGAGGCCCGATATATTGACGGTGACGGCGAACATAAACACCCTGAGGGGTACGATGTTCGGGAATCCAGACATAATGAGATCCTGTTCGAGGGGAGTAAGCCGTCACACAGGATACAAGCGGAAGGGATAAGGCGCCACAAAGCAGCAGCCGGGAACACAACATGTTTTTCATCGAATCGCTCCATTTTTCATACGTTCAGTCACCACTATCTATCAAGCTTACCATCATAACATAATGTATAACAATCAAACCTCAACGGCAATCACCACGACTTCGACCTGATGCTACAGAACAAGACGCTCCATGAGAATCGCTGCGGATACGGAAGCATTCAGGGATTCAACGCTCGACGTATCCCCTCCATGCGGAATCCTCACAAGCATTCCGGCAAGATTCCGCACCGCACGGCTCACCCCGTTGGCTTCATTACCGATAACGAGTACCTGCTTTTGCGGCCAGCTCTCGAAACTTCTGAAATCCTCACCATCAAGAGACGAACAGATAATGGTGTAACCACGCGCGGCAAGCTTTTCGAGGGCAGAATCAAGACATTCAACGGCATAATGTGGCAGACCATAGAGACTTCCGGCAGAGGAACGTACGACTTTTGCGTTATACCGATCGGCAGTACCTGCCGAACAGATCAGCGCATCTGCCCCGAACCAGGCTGCTGTCCGGAGAATAGTTCCGACATTACCGGGGTCCTGCACATCATCAAGCGCGACAAGCAATGAACGATCTTTGCCACCTTCAAAACCGGAAGGTTCGAAGCGCTCAGGCTGCTGACGAAAAATCCCTATAACGCCCTGAGGCGCAGCGGTAGTGCTGAGCAGCGAACATTGTTCACTGTTCATCACATACAGCTTATCTGCCGGAATCTCCGGAAAGCCGCCAAGCTCGCCGAGCTCCCCTTCCCTGAACAACAGAGCAAGAAGCATGCTCTCATCAGGAATGTTCTGACAAAGCTCCCTGACGGTACGCAGACCTTCAGCAAGAAACAGCCCGTCCTGATCCCGATACTTTTTTTCCTGAAGCTTAGCAAACCTGCGCAGCTTTGCCTTGCTTAACGGATTCAGATTACTCGGAGTCATACCCCTTTTCCTGGCTTTTTCAGCTTTGAAAAAACAGCCTCGGGAGCGTGGGAAAAATCTTTCGGGGGTGTACCATCCTGCCTTGACATGGCAGCCATATCAAGATCAAGAGAAAAGGTTGTACTTACCGGCGCCGATTCAGACTCGCTGGTTGTCATGCACCTGCGGATATATTCGTCAAAACTCTCCTTGTCGAGCGAGAGACCTTCTGAAAGGGAGTCCTCCGTTCTTTTCAGCAACTCGCCGCACGAACGCTGTTCGAGGTCAACCATGGTCTGTATCTGAACGATAACCTCACCTCTTGCCACCCCATGAATTCCGGCTTTTTCCATCATTTTTCCGAAAGAGTGCTCGTCAACCGCTGTTAAGGCATCAAGCAACTTTTCAAGTCCACCGAACATAACCGAATGTGCCCTTATTGCAT
>JAAXUM010000146.1 GCA_013336025.1 Chlorobiaceae bacterium | reverse complement strand
GACCTCTGCAAGTAAAGGCTGTTCTTCAACAACAAAGTGCAGAGCCACGTTTTTGCTGCCCTGATTGGATTTTTCCAGTTTAATATCCCTGAAAACCTGGAGATTCCAGAGGTATTGCATGGTCGCGGATAGTTCAGCTCCAGGTACAGCGATGCTGTTGCCGATTTTTATGGGAAGACTTGCAACAAGTTCCTGCTCGTTAAGCGATTGAAGACCGCTGAAGGTTATGGTGCTTATCGTATAGAGTTCTTTTTTCTCTGCGATTGTTTTTGCCTGTGTTGCTGTTACCGATTGTTTTGCGGGCTTGCTTTTAGCTTCGGCAGTTTGTCCTGTAGCGTTTACGGCAAGAGCTACCAGTACCAGGGTTATCAGTTTTTGCATTTTTTTCATTGAATCTTTCGGATCAATCAGAGTTAAATCTTGCTGTTTGCTGTTGTTTTTTTCTGAACTTGTTCACTTGTCTGGCCAAACCTTCTTTCTCTGCTCAGATAATCCCGAAGAGCAGCATAAAATTGTGTTCTTTTGAAATCAGGCCAGTAGGTTTTGGTAAAATAGATCTCGGAGTAGGCACTTTGCCAGAGCATGAAATTACTTACCCTGTATTCACCGCTGGTACGAATGAGCAGTTCCGGATCAGGAATGGCTCCCGTTGAAAGGCAGGTTTCAAACATATGCTCATCAATCATTTCCGGAGTTATACGGCCAGCCTTAACCTCTTTAGCAAGGGAGCGACACGCTTCGACAATGTCCCATTTGCCGCTGTAGCTCAGAGCAATACTCAGCACCAGCCCGTTGTTGTGTCCTGTGAGCGCCATTGTTTCATCAAGAACGGTCTGGACTTTTTCGGGAAGGAGCGCAGTGTTGCCGATCACGTTAAGCTTGATGTTATTGTCGTGCAGTGCGCGAGCCTCTTTTCGCAGTACCTTGATGAGCAGTCGCATCAGTGCTGAAATTTCTTTTTCAGGTCTGTTCCAGTTTTCGGTTGAAAAGGTGAACAGCGTAAGACAGGAAATACCAAGTTGTCTGCTTGCTTCTACAATATCCCTTACAGATTCAACACCGGCAATGTGCCCTTCAATCCTTGTCTTTCCTTTCAGTTTGGCCCATCTGCCATTACCATCCATAATGATGGCTATATGTTCAGGAAGATCGCAAGATGCTTTCAAATCAGCCTGGATTTTCTTGTCTTCTGCATCACTCACCGTTGTAAACCAGCGAGGTCTGAAGGTTGGAGAAAGATCCATTGTTCTTATGCGCGCCATAGGAAGTTATTACGTGTTGTCATCATGAGGGCTCTATGGAAAAAGCATCCTGAAAACCTCTTGTCCCGATGTTGACGGGATTGCGCGGTTCCTTTTCAATCATTATGCGATTTCTCCAGGAAGTCGCAACGATTGCATAAGATACGCTAAAAACAATACCGGGGCGCGTCATCGTGCTGGTTACAATCGGAAACACTTCAAATTGAATAATATGCAGTTATTTGTTATTATACAAGCCTTACATGATAATGAAAAACTTGTCTGCTGTCAGCAATCTGTCTGATAAGGGAAAACCATTCCTGTTTCAGGCCTTCTTCATAAAATAATTGAGAACAAACGTGCATTTCAGTAGTTATCAGGATTTGCGATCCGGACTTCTTACGCGAAAAATCACCTGTGAAGAGGTGATTCAGAGTTATCTGGAACGGATAGACCGTCATTGCGATGATAATATTTTTCTTGCGGTTTTTCATGAAACTGCGCTCTCTCGCGCCAGATCGCTTGACCGTAAGCTGAGCGAAGGAGCAGCTCCCGGCAGATTGTTCGGAATGCCGATGGCTATTAAAGATAATATAGCCATGAAAGGAGCACGGCTTACCTGTGCATCAAGAATTCTTGAGAATTATGAGAGTGTCTATGATGCGACCGTTATTGAACGACTTATGGATGAGGATGCCGTTTTGATCGGGAAAACCAATATGGACGAGTTTGCTATGGGCAGCTCCAATGAAAACTCGGCATTCGGTCCTGTAGCTAACCCGTTTGATAAAACGAGAGTTCCGGGTGGAAGTTCAGGGGGTTCAGCTGCAGCGGTTGCCGCTGGTCTTGCACTGGTTGCGCTTGGATCCGATACCGGAGGTTCAGTTCGTCAGCCCGCAGGGTTCTGCGATATTGTCGGGTTGAAACCGACCTATGGCCGGATTTCCCGTTACGGCCTTGTTGCTTTTGCTTCTTCGTTTGACCAGATTGGTATTCTTGCGCGTAATAGCAATGATGCCGCTCTCGTGCTCAGTGTTATGGCAGGTGCCGATGAGCGTGATGCAACCTCTTCACATCATCCGGTATCATCCTACACTGAAGAGATGGCTGGAGTTTCACCGCAGGGCTTGAAAATCGGAGTTCCAAAAGAGTTTTTTCACGAGAGTCTGAATCCTGATGTTGCGCGACTTGTAAAAGCGAAACTGGAGGAACTTCGTCAAAATGGGGCGGAACTTGTTGATATAACTCTTCCTGCGAGTGATTATGCCATTGCTGCATACTATATTCTTGTGACTGCGGAGGCTTCATCAAATCTTGCCCGATTCGATGGTGCCCGCTACGGATATCGTTCACCGGACTGTGATAATCTCAGTGCGATGTATGTGAATTCAAGAACAGAGGGATTCGGCAAGGAGGTCAAGCGTCGGATCATGCTTGGTACGTATGTGCTTTCAGCCGGGTATTACGATACCTATTACAAGAAGGCTCAGCAGGTTCGTCGTGTTTTTCAGGATCGCTATCGTGAGGCGCTTGAAATGGTTGATGTGATTGCAGGGCCGACATCACCGTTTCCACCGTTTGGTATTGGTGATAAAATGGACGATCCGCTTGAAATGTATCTCGCTGATGTATTTACCGTTCCGGCAAGTATTGTGGGGATGCCTGCAATAAGTGTTCCTGTTGGCTATGACAGCCTTAATCTGCCTGTTGGCATGCATCTGATCTGCAATTTCTTCGAGGAAGGAAAACTGCTTGGTATTGCCGGGCTTATGCAGCATTCTATCGTTTCAGAAAAGAGTTGATTTGGTAAACCATTAATAAACAAGCAGGACTATGAGTGTTTTAGTCAATAAGGATACGCGCCTTGTTGTACAGGGCATAACAGGCGGCGAAGGAACCTTTCATACTTCCCAGATCCTTGAATACGGAACCAATGTGGTGGCCGGTGTAACGCCTGGAAAAGGTGGTACCATTTATCATGGTAATGAAAAGGATCATTTCTGTCGTCCGGTTCCGGTGTTCAATACGGTGAAGGACGCCGTGGATAAGGCAGAGGCCAATGCGGCTGTTATTTTTGTTCCGGCACCTTTTGCTGCTGATGCGATCATGGAGGCTGCCGATTCCGGTCTCAAAGTGATCATCTGCATTACCGAAGGAATTCCCGTCAACGATATGATGAAGGCTTATGCCTTCGTCAAGGAAAAGGGAGCTGTGCTTGTCGGTCCAAACTGTCCTGGAGTCATCACTCCCGGTGAAGCAAAAGTCGGCATCATGCCGGGCTTTATTCACATGAAAGGCACTATCGGCGTTGTGTCACGCAGCGGAACCCTGACCTATGAAGCGGTTCATCAGCTTACTGCTGTCGGACTTGGACAATCAACCTGCATCGGAATTGGTGGTGACCCTATTATCGGTACGCGATTTATTGATGCCATAAAGCTGTTTGCAAAGGATGATGAAACCGAAGGTCTGGTAATGATCGGTGAAATCGGAGGCAGTGCTGAAGAGGAGGCCGCAGAGTATATCAAGAGATATTTCAAAAAACCGGTAGTCGGGTTTATAGCAGGGCGGACAGCGCCTCCTGGCAGGCGGATGGGGCATGCCGGTGCCATTGTTTCCGGAGGAAAGGGAACAGCAGAAGACAAGATAAAGGCAATGGAGGCTGCCGGTATCCATATGGTCGAAAGTCCTGGTGATATTGGTACTGCAATGCTCAAGGCTCTGGGGCGATAGGCGAGCGGTGAGTTACCGGTTATAGATCCTGGGGTTTTCATGGAAACAACAAGTTCTGTAACGGTAACTCACATGGTTTCTGCAGCTACAGTCCGAAGGTAATCAGGTCATGAATGTGGATGATTCCGGCAGGACGCTGATCACTGTCACAGACGATAAGTTGTGTGATGCGGAAGGTTTCAAGAATTTCGAGGCACTCGGTTGCAAGCTTTTCGGCGCCAACGGTTTTAGGGTTTGGTGTCATGACTGACCTGGCAGTGAGGTTCATGAACTCATCACCCTGCTGGACAAGCCTCCGAAGGTCCCCATCGGTAAAAATACCGGTCAATACTCCCTCTTTGTTGATAATGGCGCTGACTCCATAGCGTTTTGAGGTCATCTCAAGAATGAGGTCGGTCATGGTGGCATTTTCGGAAACTACAGGGAGGGTTTCACCTGAAGCCATGATATCAGATACTTTCATCGTCAGCTTTCGCCCAAGCGAGCCCTTTGGGTGGGTAAGCGCAAAATCAACGGGGGTGAATTTTTTTTCCTGCATCAGGGTCATGGATAGCGCATCGCCCATGGCAAGCATGGCCGTGGTGGATGTTGTAGGTGCAAGGTCATAAGGGCAGGCTTCCTGTTCGATACCTGTGTCAAGAACGATATCAGCGCTTTTTGCAAGATAGGAACGATTGTTTCCCGTAAGGGCAATGATTGATGCGCCGGTTTTTTTCAGTGCCGGAATAATAAAATTGAGTTCCTCGGTTGTTCCGCTTTTTGAAAGGCATATGACAATATCACCCGCAGAGACGATACCGAGATCTCCATGTGCTGCATCAGCGGGGTGAAGAAAAAGAGCTGTTGTTCCGGTTGATGCCATCGTTGCGGCAATTTTCAGGCCGATAATACCGGATTTGCCCATTCCGGAAACAATGATCTTGCCTTTACAAGAGAGAATCAATGAAATGGCTCGGGAGAAATTATCATCGAGTCGATCTGCAATTTGTCGGATTGCTTCAGCTTCCTGTTCAAGGATTTTTTTTCCCGAATTAATTATTGCGTATTTTTCAGCTTCTGGATTCATTGTACCAATATGGCTTGTGCAGTGTAAAAACAAAACATCGGATATTCCTGTTTTTATAAAATGTATAATCCGCTAAATTAACGATAATTATAAGATGCTTTGCCAATCAATAAACCCTTTCTTATGAGCTGGGTTATTCTTTTTGCTTTTTCATTGGCTTTCTTTGTTGTTTTGATGTTTCTGCTTAACAGGTTTGTCGCATACATGAAAAAAGAGCAGAACCTGGAAATCGAGTCATTCAAGGATACCCTGATTGACAAGGACAATCCTGTCGGACTTCGCGGTGAAGAACTTGAAAAGCTTAAACAGCAGCAGTCGGAAGCTCAG
>JAAXUM010000384.1 GCA_013336025.1 Chlorobiaceae bacterium | reverse complement strand
GGCATTCTTGCAGGCAAACTTCAGCACCCTCGCATGATATGGATAATGGTTCCTGCAGGAAAGCCGGTTGACAGTGTGCTGGAGCTGATTATGCCCCATCTTGAGCCCGGTGATATTCTTATTGACGGCGGTAATTCACGGTATTCCGATTCTGAGCGCAGGGCAAAGCAGCTCGAACAGCAGGGGATTTTTTTTCTTGATGCCGGCACAAGCGGGGGCCTTGATGGCGCCCGGCACGGGGCTTGTATCATGGTTGGCGGGGCAAAAGAGGCCTATGATCTTGTTGAACCGCTGTTGAGGGATATGTGCGTGGAAAACGGGTATGGCTATATGGGCCGGTCCGGTTCCGGACACTTTGTGAAAATGGTGCATAACGGTATTGAGTATGGCATGATGCAGGCGATCGGCGAAGGATTCGATCTGCTTGAAACAAGCGGCTATGATCTTGATCCTGAAGTGGTTGCCGGTGTCTGGGCCAATGGTTCTGTGATAAGGGGGTGGCTGATGGAGCTTGCCGGACAGGCGTTCAGCAAAGATCGGAAACTTGGTTATCTGAAGGGTGAAATTGCTGATTCGGGAGAGGGGCGCTGGACGGTTGAGGCAGCCCTGGAGCAGAAAGTTTCCATTCCTGTTATTGCAGGAGCACTGTTCAGGCGATATAGCTCCCGAGCCGAAGAGAATTTTTCCGATAAGGTTGTTGCCGCACTGCGCCATGAATTCGGTGGCCATGGCTTCAAGGCTGATCAATAAACGGTGATGGCCATGCATACAAGGCTTGATGATTTCACTCTCGTCATTTTCGGCGCAAACAGCGATCTTGCCGCACGAAAATTGTTTCCGTCAGTCTATGAACTTGCCGCAGGGGGACATCTTTCCGCCCGGTACCGGGTTATCGGCGTTGGCCGCGCGAACCTTTCCGATGAGGATTTTCGCCGGCTGGTACACGAAAAAATAACTCTCTTTGCTGCAAATCCTTTTCAGGATGGCGATCACTACAGGGAGTTTCTCTCCCGACTGTTCTATGTTCAGCTTGATCTTGACGATAGCGAGGGCTACCATGCCCTTCGCCGGAAAATTATGGAGGCCGGGGATGAGGGTGTGAGCGGCCACCTGCTTTTTTATCTCTCAACTCCTCCACTGCTTGCGCCTGTTATTGTCAGAAACCTTGCAGCTGCGGATCTTGGCGGCAAAGCTTTGCCTGCCGGGGAGTGGCGCAAGATCATTGTTGAAAAACCTTACGGGCAGAACCTCAAAACAGCGCTTGAACTCAACCGGATTATCGGCGAGAGATTCAATGAAGATCAGATTTTTCGCATCGATCACTATCTCGGCAAAGAGCCGGTGCAGAACATCATGGTCTTTCGGTTTTCCAATGGTATTTTTGAACCGTTGTGGAATCGTCATTTCATTCAGAGTGTCGAGATTACCATAGCTGAAGATTTCGGGATCAGAAACCGGGGAGACTTTTATGAACAGGCCGGACTGGTTCGTGATATTATTCAGAATCACGGTCTTCAGCTGCTTGCGGCCATTGCCATGGAGCCCCCGGTTGATCTTTCGTCTGCATCGGTAAGAGACGAAAAATCAAAACTTCTCCGTTCTATCCGGCCTTTTACAAGAGAATCAGCATCCGCATCAGTGGTGCTTGGCCAGTATGAAGGATATCGTTCAGAAAAAAACGTGGCTCCTGATTCCATGGTGGAAACCTTTGCCGCAATCAGATTTTTTATTGATAACTGGCGCTGGAAGGGTGTTCCTTTTTATATGAAGGCAGGCAAGAATCTTGCTGAAACGGTGACTGAAATGGTGATTACGTTCAAATGCCCGCCGCAAAATTTTTTCGGACCGCCTGACAGTTGCGGAATTACGGCAAATCAGGTGATTCTGCGAATTCAGCCTGAAGAGACTATTGCTATTCGTTTTGGTGCAAAACGACCCGGTGAAGAGATGATTACGGATCCAGTGTATATGACTTTCGACTATAAAAAATCATTTACCGAAAAAGGGCTGACCCCCTATCACCGTGTATTGCTTGATGCCTTGACCGGCGATCAGATG
>JAAXUM010000145.1 GCA_013336025.1 Chlorobiaceae bacterium | reverse complement strand
AAAATGTTTCGACCCATGTCAACACCGGCCGCACCCTCCTGTATAGCGCGATAGGACATGTCGAGAGCATCAAGCTCGGAGATCTTTTTGCCTCCGGCCATCACGATAGGTACCGGACATGAAGAAACCACAGTTTCAAACTCTTCAGGAACATAATAGGTTTTAACAATCTGGGCTCCGAGTTCAGCGGAAATCCTGCAGGCAAGCCTGAAATATTTGGCATCACGCACCATGTCTTTCCCTACGGCCGTCACAGCCATAACAGGAATGCCATAGCGAAGGCCCATATCAACAAGCCGTGTCATGTTATGGATAGATCTGGTCTCAAACTCGCCACCAATAAAAACCTGCAAAGTAATGGCAGCAACATTCATCCTGATTGCATCCTCAATATCTACAGCCAGTTCTTCATCGGATAGTTCTTTAAGAATGCTCGGGCCTCCGCTGCAGCGCATGACGATCGCCTTGTTCAGCGAAGGAGGAACGGTGGTACGCAGCATCCCGCGAGTCAGCATGATCGCATCCGCCTGAGGCATCAGCGGCACAATGTTCACGTCCGGGCGTTCAAGACCGGTTGTCGGACCCTGGAAATAGCCATGATCAATGGCGAACATCACCGTTTTTCCGGTATCAGGACGAAAAATCCTCGACAACCGGTTTTTCATCCCCCAGTCAAGCGAGTGTGCTCCTTTGAGAAAGAAACCATAATTATTGACCGGAGTATCGAGATAATACTCTTTAGCCTGTTTGTCTTTATCATATTCCGCCATACTGTCACGCTCCTGTTTTCAAAGGTTATTATACTCTTTCTTCAATTTAAAGGTCAGCGGAGTGCCGCTGCAATATTTCCTCCGTCCACTGTCGTTATCGAACCTGTTGTCCTGGTTTCAAGAGCCAGATGAACAAAAGCATCAGCAACATCCTCGGCTGTCACTTCAAGCTGGAGAAGATTTCCCGCCATATACTCCTTTTCACTCAGACCGCGAGCCTGTGAACGAGCCTTGATCATCTCCTCTGTCAAAAGGCCACTTCGGATCCGGTCAGCATTCACACCGTTTGAGCGGATGCCATCACGTCCATGGTCAAGCGCGTACTGGCGAACAAGAAAAAGTGTAGCGGCTTTAGGAAGACCATAAGGGCCGAAATCGGGTCCGGGATTTACCGCCTGTTTTGATACATTGAAAAGAAGAACGCCGCCGGTACCCTGCAATCTCATGACTCTCACTGCCTCCTGGGCAATGGATTGATGCGAAAAAAAATTCAGTTCAAAACTCTTCCGAAGCACTTCATCAGAAACATCCCCGATTCTTCCCTGCAAAGCGACACCTACGTTTGAAACCATGATATCAACACCTCCGAACGTACGACAGGCAAGATCAAATGCGCTTTTCACCGCCTGACGATCGGTCACATCACAGGTTATGGCAAGCGTACTCTCTCCAAGAGCCTCTTTAGCCTTTTCAAGCGCGTCATAACTCAGATCGAGGATAACAAGTTCAGCGCCCTTCCGGCGAAAGGCTTTAGCCGTAGCAAGCCCGATCCCGCTGGCAGCTCCGGTTACAAGAACAATTTTACCTGCAAAAACATCGTGATGAATCTTGTTCACTTTGGACTGCTCCATGTCCCAGTACTCAATGGCAAAAGCTTCACGTTCAGATATTGACTCAAACTCTCCGATTGACTCGGCATCAAGAATGGCGGCAGCCGTACTTGATGCTATATCAGCATTGACTCTTGCTGCTTTTGCTGTTTTGCCGAGACCAAAAAGTCCTAATCCGGGCACAAGAACAACCCTCGGCAGCGAATCAAGCATGGATACCTGCATACCGCTTGCAATTTTCTGGCGCTCGAAATAATCCGTGTAGTTCTCCTGGTAGCACTGAACAGCTTCATGAACACTGCGCTTGAAACTCTCGATATCCCGGGCGTCAGGAGCCTGAAGTACAAGCGGCTGATTTTTGGTACGAATGATAAAATCCGGAGTCATGGCCCCTTTTCTGCTCATAGCCGGGAGATCAGAACTATTGACATAGTCAAGAATAGCCGGAGATGTTCGAAAATCAAGAATAAACTGATGGTACTGGCGTGTACCCGGCACCATTTCCTGTACCACAGCTCCCCGAATAACAGGAGCAACCTTCTCAGGCAGAGCAATCTCTTCAGGAAGAATTACCGGTATGCGTGTTTTTCTTGCAGCCCTGGCAATGCAATTCTCGAGTCTCGTAACATTCTCAATCATTCTGGTATACGCCTCTAAGGCACTGGCGCCAAAAGTTACCAGACCATGCTTGTGCAGAACAAGACCGCTAATATCCGGATTTTCCCTGTATGCTTCAGCAGCCGAACGTGCAAGGCCAAGACCAGGCTGAATATAGGGAAGAAAACCAAACTCATCGCCAAACTCATCACGAACTCGCACCCCGCCATCTGCCTGATTGCTCAGGGTAAGCAGAGCAAGCGAGTGTGTATGAAAAATATAGCGATGAGGAAGAAACGCATGAAGCAGCGTTTCAATCGAGGGTGAAAGCGAGTTGCTCACAATGTGATCCGTGAGCTGAAAGAGATTCAGATAAAGAAAATGTTTGAATTCGTTTGTCGAAAACCTGCGAATATCATCGTCGCTCCGCCTCTCCCCTGTTGCATACAGATGCTGAAGCTTCTGCAGCGGCTCCAGGCGAACCGCTGTAAAGTCATAAGCATCAACATCGGCAAGATCAATGCCGCTGCCTTTGATGTAAATAACATTAACAGTATTGCCGATAATATCATGCAGCTCTTTTTTCACTGAGGTATTACCGCCGCCATGCATCACAAGAGAGCTCTCCCGTCCAAGCAGACGAGAAGCATAAACCAGTTCCGCAAGTTCAGAAGTGGTGTCATTGACGCTTTTCTGTGCCTGCACAAAGCACTGAAAATCATTTTCGTTCCAGAGGTTCTGCATAGAAAACTATTACTTCTTACCCTGTTATAAGGACTTGTTCAATGAAAATTATTCGAGGAAAAGGCGATCCGAAATCAATGTTCATGCTTTTTCTGATCGTTGCTGTTTCTTGTTATGACGCCGTTCAATAATAAAACCGGAAAGATAGATAACAACAAAGCCGGGTATCACGAGTGCCAGATAGATCATTTGTTCATCCGGTGTCTTCAACTGGCCTGAGGACCAGATCATCCAGACAAGAACAAGCCATGCCGGTCCTACGAAAGCAAACGTGATGTTCCAGAGCGTTGTAAAACCGTATTTCATGCTTTGCGATTTGTCTTGATATTTTTTTAAGAGTCAGATTTCCCCTTCAAGACGAAGTTTTTTTTCATTATTTTTTTCGAGAATGATCCTCATCAGGTACTGCATGGCATTGAGCAGGTAGGAAAGGTAGGCAAGAAAAGCTTCCCGGATAAGTACCTCCTGTGAATAGCCGAGATAGGCCATGACGAAATAAAGAAGATGAAATACAGCGGCAACGGTACTGCCGACATCTTCCCAGAGAAAGTCCCTGGAATAGACCCATTGGTTAAAAATCTCCTTTTCAAAAAACATCCCGGTGATAAAGAGAACGGCAAAAAAAAGTGTTTTGAAAAGGATAGCCAGACTTACCCAGTAAAAACCGTTTACCAGTATCCCGTTGGCAAACAAAACGGTTATGGTAACCCCTGCTATGAATATCAGAAATTGAACAGGCGCGAGAATAACCTGTATCTCTGTCCATACAGAAGCGTTGCGCATGGCGAGTTGTTCAGGAGTATAACGCGGCATGTCGAAAAACGTAATACACGGTTAACAAAAACGTCCTTCAGCAGAATACAGGGGGTCTGGTACCATAAAGCGTGCAATATAGCAAAATAGAAGGGAGAGAAAAAAGAGGGCGACAACCCATTAGCCCTTATGCTGCAAAGAAAATATCTCTCACCATCGGGGTTTTTCAATAGTACGGATGGTTGTTTTTTTGATTAAATTGGCGAACTTTTATAGTTCATTTATTTTTCCGATCGACATCAACAACTGAGCCAAAGCGGTTTTTTGTCAAGTCTTTTAAATTTTGTCAGTTTTACCGGATGTACACGCTGAAACCTGAAGAAACAAGATCACTCAAAATCCTGCTGATCTCCCCGCAAGGAAAAATGGACGAGGACAGTAACCAGAAGCCCCTGTTTCATATGGCGCTCGCTGTTCTGGTAAGTCTTACTCCCCCGCAACATGAGATTGAGCTGGTTGATGAACATTTTCACGACGATATAAATTTCGACGGAGATTACGATCTTGTCGGCATCACTTCTCGAACGATAGAAGCAACAAGAGCATATGAAATTGCCGATACATTCAGGGCGCACGGCAAAAAAGTTGTTCTTGGCGGACTGCATATATCCTTCAACCCTGAAGAAGCCGCCAGTCACGCTGACTGCATTGTTGTCGGAGAAGCTGATAACCTCTGGACAACAGTGCTCGACGATGTTGCAAACAATCGCCTGAAAACTAACTATAACTCGAAAGATTTCCCGCCGGTAAAGGAGATTACTCCAATTGACTATGCGCGAATTGCCAAAGCAACAAAACGACAGAAGGTTGACGGAACAAAATCCATACCAATTTATCTTACAAGGGGCTGCCCCTTCAACTGCTCTTTCTGTGTAACGCCAAACTTTACAGGAAAACAGTATCGCTCACAAAAACCTGAACTTCTTAAGGAACAGATCGACGCGGCAAAAAAACACTTTTTCAAGGCCAGCGGACGTACTGCCAAACCCTGGTTCATGCTGACTGACGAAAACCTCGGCATAAACAAAAAAAAGTTGTGGGAATCACTTGACCTGCTTAAGGAGTGCGATATTACGTTCAGTGTTTTTCTGAGTGTCAACTTTCTTGAGGATCCCAAAACCGTCAGGAAACTTGTGGATGCCGGGTGCAATTTTGTCCTTGCAGGGCTTGAGTCCATCAAGCAGAGCACACTTGAAGCCTACAATAAAGGACATGTCAACTCGGCTGAAAAATATTCAAAAATTATTGACGACTGCCGAAAAGCCGGACTGAATATTCAGGGAAACTTTCTCTTTAACCCTGCAATCGATACCTTTGAGGACATTGATGAACTGGTCAGGTTTGTTACAAAAAACCATATTTTCATGCCGATTTTTCAGATCATCACCCCTTATCCCGGTACCCAGATGTATCTGGACTACAAGGAAAAGGGACTGATTACCAATGAAAACTGGGAAAAATACAATGCCCTTCACCTTGTCATCAAATCTGACCGATACGAACCGCTGCTCTTCCAATACAAGGTATTGAGAAGCTATACAGGCGTTTACTCATGGAAGCACATTATTGCAAGAACCCTCTACAATCCAAAAAAAGTGATCAACCTTGTCACAAGCCTTGCTTTCAGAAACCATCTTCGCGCA
>JAAXUM010000144.1 GCA_013336025.1 Chlorobiaceae bacterium | reverse complement strand
AAAGGGATTGCTAACCTGGAATAAAAAATGGAGGTGAAGATGAACAGCTCTCCTGCATTACGGGGTATGTGTTTTCGTCTGTTTTTATTCTTCATGATTACTGTTACTGCCGGTTGTGCAAAAAAAGAAGCTTCTGCTCCGTATGCTTATCAGTTACTTGAGCCGTCACCTGCTGCCGAACAGGCTCCTGAAACCCCCCAAGGTCCGCAAGCTCCGTCAACAACAGCTCCCTCGGCACCTGTTACAACAGCGAATGTTATGCCGAATTTTGAATGGCCGCCGCCTGAATCTTCGGCTGAAAAGGTTATTCCTGATGTATTTTTACGAAAACCCGATAAAGATTCGGTTCTTTTCCGTGATGTTGACCACATTCTCTCGTCAGCGCTTGATCGGTGCGGTTACTCGGATTGCAGTTATTATGCTGTTCCTGGCGGGTTTGCCGTGGTTACCCGCATTGAGCAGATAAACAGTGACGGTACGCCGAAACCGGGGGATAGCAGGTGGTCGGTGAAAACGCCGCCAATAAGCCCGTTTTCTGATTTTCCCCAATACTTGAAGGTGCTTTTCAAAGGCAATCCCGGTTATTATCGGGTTATCGTTTTTATTTTCACTCCCTATGGTTTCACCCAGGGAGCAAAAGGGCCGACCAGGGAAATTGTTGAAAGCTGGTTCAGCGGTGGCTTTAATGTTCTTCCGGCAGAAGCGGGGGAGCAGCATTACACGAAAGCGCATCGGTGCACCGCACTGATCTATGAGTTTAAAAAAACCCCGACCCAGGCAACCCTGATCATCCCGGGGAGTATAACAGGAAAGGCACATCTTGAACGTTCGCGCCTGTGGAGCGTTTTACAACGGTAAACTGGAGGGGTTATGAGCAGATCGAAACTGATACTTGAGTGTAAAAAAAGCCTGCTTGTCACCTGGCTGACGGGTGCCGGGCTATTGGCTTTCGTCTTGATCGGGCAGACCATGAGTGGATTGTACGTTGATCATGCCAGTGATGCATGGGGGTGGTTTCTGCCAAATGTGATGCCCACCCTGTCGTTAATGATTGGTGCTGTGGTGAAGGATTTCAGCAGTGGATCGGATGAAAAAAAAATGGTTGATTCCTTTATCTATCAACTGAGTCTCGGGCTCTCTGTTGCCTATTTTGTCGTTATGGCGTCAAGCGTTCTGCTCCAGCCTTCTTTTTGTACAGATTGTGATTCTCCGCTTGACTTTCTTCAGCAGTCGAACTTATGGCTTGGTCCCATGCAGGGGCTGGTGACGGGAGCTCTCGGATTCTTTTTTGTGAAGGCCGAGCAGGTCGGGAAGGTTTCGACTGAAAAAAAATGAGTTTAGTTGCCCATATTGAGTGCTTTTTCAGAGATGACCTGTTCGAGATTGCCTGAGATGGAGAGACTCCGCATGAGGTCGAGCAGGTTCTGCTCGATGTTCAGGTTCAGCTCTATTGGTCGCCCTGCCTGATAGTCAGGGTTTGCGCCCTTGAGCTGGATATTGAGGTGTGATTTGCCATCCGGGGCCATGATGATGGAGCTGAACAGCTCGGCATAGAGAAAGTTTGAGAGGGCTTCATAGGTTGTTCGCAGCCCCTGATTTGCAGCAGCACGCTCTTCCGGAGTAGTTGCATAAATGATCTGGCCGTTCTGTTCGGCAGCCATGCCTCCATCAATGATTTCGAAAACCTGGTCTTTTATCCTGACAGGAAGCTTTCCCTTTAAGGAACCGGTCGCATATATTTTTTTTGCGCCCTGCAGGTCGAGCAGCTTCTGAATGGGAATGCCGTTGAGAGCAATTGTCGTTTCAGTGCTTTTTTTTGCCATATCATAGTCTGCTTTTTCGATGCCGATTGTACCGTCGAAAAAGCCTGCGCTGAAATTCTCAAGAGTTATCAATTCAGGGTTCTTTTTGTTCTGCCAGAGAGACAGGCTTCCTTTGGGCGAGCTTAAGAGCAGTTCGCCACCAGAGTTTCGGTGGGTGAATTTTTTCAGGGTGAAATCGGTACGAAATGCTCCGTCGAACGACCGGCTGAACCAAAGATCAGGTTCACTGAACAGGTAATCGGTATCGGGTTTTGTTGCACCCATGATGCGTTCTGTGGTTGTCTGCTTCCGGGTTTTTGGGGCTATGGTGATGGTACCTCCTCCTTTTGACAAGAGTCGGGCTTTGGAAATCGAAAAGCCTTTATTGCCGATAGAAAGCGGGATCGTTCCGGTTATATCTCCTTTTAGAGCTGCTTTGAAATCACCATAGAGTTTTACCCGGTCAAGAGCGTTTATATTACGTAATTTGACGGTCATCGATGTGCTTTTTCCAGCGTTGCCGAATGTAAATGGAGTTGCATTGATTGTTCCTCCGAACATTTCAGTTGAAAGATTATTGATGTCGATCGCGGCATTTTTTTTGTTGATGTTTATGAAGGTGATTGCACCGTTAAGGTTTTTGAACAGTCTGCCGCTCTCTTTTTTCGTGCCAAGATCAAAGGAGAGGAGCGGCTGGTTTTTTTTATCGTAGAAAATAATCCTGGAATTTTTTTCACCCTCAACCATTCCTTTCCGAATCAGCAGCGTTGAATCGCGAAGTTCGATTGGCATGATACCATGGATGTTTCCCGAGGCAAAAGGAGTATTTGTTCCTGGTCTGTCAAGCCCGGGCAGGGAGCTGAGTGAGATGTCTTTGAAATTAATGGTTGAAACAAGACGGATGTTTCCGAATAGCAACCCTTTTTTTCCGTAAATAACAGGAATTGTTCCGCTTACTCCTCCGCTGAAGGTGCCTCTGGATTCACCGTGCAAGGAAAGGCGGTCGGGTAAACGGATGTTGTTCAGCGTAAGGGTCATCATCATTTCTTTTTTTACCGGATCGAAAAGAAAAGGCGATGAATTGAGGGTTCCTTCAAAAATATCGGTCGAAAAGTTCTGAACGGCAATGCCTGAGAGATTTCTGTTTCGGCTGTTGAGTATGATAGATGCATTGAGATTTTTCAGGAGTTCTCCTGATCTCTTCCGGGGTTCTAAGTTCAACGAAAACCATGGTTTGTTTTCACTGGTGTAATAGATAACAGTTGCCCCTTTTCCGGCGATGACCACCGCGTTGCGAACAAGCACGGTAGAGTCCTGAAACTCAATCGGGATGGTGCCGCTCAATGTTCCTTCTGCACCCGGTGATTTTTTTTCGTTCTGTTTGAACCCTGGCAGTTCGTTCAGCGGAATTTCCGCAAGATTCAATGTGAAGCGGGTTTTCTGTTCTTTCAGGTCATATTCGATATTTTCTGAAGTTGCATTCCATTGAAAAAGATCGACTGAGCAGTTGCTGAGAATGAGAGAACATGGTTTCATGGGGTCTCGTTTCGACCCAAACAAGGCGCTGAAGTTTCCTATGGGCGAAGGGTTGCCATCACTGTAAAGTTTTGCAACGGTAAGTGTATCGACCGGTTGCTGCCACCCTTCAGCACGTGAAACGTGTATGCGGTAATTCAGGCCTGAAAGATGGAGCTTTTCTTTATTGACCGCAGCATTTGCGATGTTATAGGTGACATCAAGTGGATAAAATTCCATTGAAAGCCCCTTGTTGCGCAGGATAGTGATCTTTATTCTTATCCGGGGATTATCGTCTTCAAATATGAAGTTTTCGGGATCAGGAACGAGCTGAAGTGAATCTGCCTCAAGGATAAGATCTGCTTGGAATTTATGCGGGATGATGCTGCTCGGGATCCCTTTTTCTTCACCGTCAGTACGCCATAAGAGTCGGCCTTTGCCGAGATTGAGGGTATAGGTTGTTGCTGTCGTTATGCAGTTGTCGGGTGGCGTTGTAAATACGAGCTTGACAGAACGAAAACCTATACTTCCCGGAAGGGGAATACCTGCGCCTGAAACCTGAACGCGGAAAGGTTTTCCCTCAAGAGCCCGGTCAATCAGAGACTGGGCATACCATGGAAAGAAAATCCACGCTGATGCCGGAACAAGGAGTGCCAGCATCAGCAGAACCGCGATGATTTTCAGCGGCCATTTCACCGTTCAACAGGTTTATAAGAAGGTTACCGGGCTTTTTTTGTCCATTTTCCCTGCACTTGTACCCACGTTCCAGCAGGGAGTCTGGTGTAAATCTTTTCGAACATCATGCCCCCTACAACATCAAGCGAAAGATTGTTTTGGGCGGCAACTTTAGCATATTCTGCACGTCGCTGGTTGTTAATGGTGCCGATAAGCCCCTGGGCATCACCTGGAGATCCCGGAGGTACAGCAAGAAGGCCATTGTCCACTTCACCGGCAAGCCCCTGAGATCGAGCGGTTTCAAGGTCGAGCGCATATGCAGGGAGTGCTATGCCTGCCATCATCATCATAAGCACCAAAATGCCGAAAAACGGTTTTCTTATCGCTGAAAAAGTCATTATCAATTTCTCCTTATTAGAATAAACCTTTTTTATTGTCAAGAAGTGAGTCGAGTTCGCGGTCAACCTTGATTCTTATTTCATGATCGATTTTGATGTTCATGTTGATGACGATGGGTTTGTCTGGAGCTTCAACTTTTACGGTAGGGCTGCATCCTGTCATCAGCGATCCGATGGTGATCGCAGAAAGTGTAAAGAGGACAAGGGTTTGTTTCATTGACTGTTCCTGGATTTGGACTAAGTTCAGAGACTCTGGTTATATTATATATATTTTATTGAAAATCTAGCGCTTAAACCTTCTGACAGTCTTGATTGCACCGACAACCAGTACAGGCACAAGTATAATGCAGAATGTGTACCAGTCGAGCGCAAGATTATCATACACAACAAGTGCAGGTTCTCAAAGCCAGGATCTGTTAACTCCCTTTGAAATAACCTTCAATAACCCAATCAAAAAATTTGATTCTTCTAAATTAATTTTAAGAGATACAAACTACAAACCAGTACAGGCTCCCGCCTGGAAAATAGACAGTACCCGTACTAAAATATCGCTTGCTGTTAAATGGGATAAGATATGATTAAGTAAACGACTATTCGATGAAAAGCTTCTCCTATTTAACAGCAAGCGATATTATTTTCCCCTTTCACTATTTCTTCTTTTATCCAATGATAAATTGGTTGCATTCTTAGTGTAAAATCTACAAAAGTTGGAACTTGATTTATCTTTAGTAACTCAAGTATTCGTAAATATTCTTCGTTTGTCTGAATAACTGGTTTTTCACAGATTATTGATTTTGGAATTTCCGTACAGAGTCCACCAATTTTATTCGCAAGTAAAAAAATTCTGCGGTGCTCATGAGCTCAGCCACTTCGTAGCTTCGGTTCACAGATAGAATCTGCTTTAATCATGCGATTAAAACTTATTCTTGATTACATTTTGTTTTACAGATTTGCGAAGCATATCGGTAAAACATTCTGCGGAAATTGAAAACCCTGCTGGCTCAATTTAT
>JAAXUM010000143.1 GCA_013336025.1 Chlorobiaceae bacterium | reverse complement strand
CGTAAAATTCCTGCTATCAGCATCCGTCCACCAGTTTCGCAGGTTACCCTCTGCATCGAAGAGACGACCCTGCGAATCGAAACCGTGGGTCATCTCATGTCCTATTACTGCGCCTATGGTACCGAAGTTGACTGCGGCATCGGCTTTCACATCATAAAACGGAGGTTGAAGAAAGGCCGCAGGAATTTCAATATTGTTCTCGCCCGGCTTGTATGCTGCATTGATATCGATGGGAAGAGTTTTGCCTGGCATTGAAAAGACATCGTTCTTGACAGGCTTGCCGAGATAGGCAATGTCGCGTCGGGTATTGAACGTATTCAGACGAAAGTAGTTGCCAAGATAGTCGTCCCGACGGATATCGACGCCATTATAGTCAATCCACTCTGAAGGATAGCCGACTCTGATCACCAGCTTGTCAAGTTTTTCGAGCGCATAGCTGCGGGTGCCTGCCGTCAGCCAGTTATTGCGCTGAAGTCTCGACCGGAACTCTGTCTTGATGCGACCGATAAGCTCTTCAACGGCTCTTTTGGTCTCTGGCGGAAAATGTTTGTTGACGTAGAGCTGAGAGAGTGGATGACCAAGCATCTGCGCCGTGTTACCAGCGACAAGTTTGGTACGGGGCGAGTCGTCGATCTTGCCGTATATGACCCTCTTGAACGCCATCGAGACATCATAGAATGCCGGTGACAGATAGGACGATGTGCGCCTCAGCAACTCCCAGCGAAGGTAGTTTTTTGTGTCGGATACAGGGTATTCAGCAAGCATTCTGTTGCGCTCTCGAAGAGACTCAACCTCCATGACAATGATCTTATCCTGCGGGGACAGGCCCAGAGTTTTCATGTATGCGTCGAGATCGACGTTGGAAAGCAGAGAGCGAAATTCTGCGAAGGGCATTTTAACAAAGCGCCTGGCTGGATCAAAGCTTTCCACCGGGGTGAGTTTTTTACGGGCAATTCGAGTTTCAATTTCAAGGATTTTCAGCGCGATTCCTTTGGCCTCATCCGGAGTGCTGCCCGCAAGCACCAGATAGTCGGCAACCAACTTCAGATAGGCTTCACGAATGGGGGCAGCCTCAGCGTTGAGGTAGTAATTCTGATCCAGCGTCAGATCACCGTCTGCGGCATAGAGTGCGTATTGTCCCCGATCCTGCGTGTCCGAGCTGACGAGTATGCCGATCAGTACAGGGTCGTTGGTAATCTCGAGGAAATGGGCCAGAACTGCAGGAATCTCTTTCGGATTTTTGATTCCTGCGATCCTGTCGAGTTCAGGACGCAGCGGACTTACGCCAAGCCTGGTCAGTCGTTTCACATCCATGCCCGATGCATAGAAGTCTCCTACCTGCTGCAGCGAAGAGTACCTTGCTGCCGTTTCACTGGTACGGAACGCATCGTCCAGAATAGCCTTCAACTGGTTCTCGACCTGCTTGTTCAGCAGTTCAAAACCTGACATCATCAATTGGTCACCAGGAATCTGCGCTGCGTCAATCCATCGACCAGCCGCATACCGGCAGAAATCCTTCTGTGGATTGGCTTTCAGATCCATTTTATTGACGGAAAAGCCAACAGGAAAGCCGAAATTGGATTCGCTACCCTGAGCAGCACCCTTTTCGGCCTGGGAGCCCATTGATACCTGAGAATTCAGCAGAAAAGCCGCGCCGAAGGCAAGAGCGAAGCCTGCACGACGAAAACGTTTATGAAAAAATGATGCCATGGCTCAATGGATTAATGGCGGTTATATGAAAACCGGAGGTCAAGCCGACTGCGCTGCTGCGTGTCTCTTTCAACAATGTCAGGAAGTCGATTCCTCTCTATGGTTCTCCGGCCGGCTGACGGACACATCACAAAATATCTTAAAGAATACGCAGCAGTCATTATTAGTTCACGCATCTCCATGTTGCCGGAGTTCAACTCGCAACAAATATTTTCGACGTAATTTAAACAACGAAAATGCCCTGTCAAAAAAACGGAACGGAAAACCCGGGGCAGCATCGTCAGAGACAAAGAAAACCTCAGCGAATCACGATCTGGCGGGTTTTGGAACGGATTTGAAGTTCGGGATGAGCAGCGGCAAAACGGATAAGATCCTCTTTCTGCCGCAGGGTGAGAAACGAGCCGGGAATGATGATGCACTGCTTCGGACGAGCATAGTTCAGCCATGAAGAAATTTCCTGCCGCTGTTTTTCGGCAAACCGGTAGACCCAGAGCAGCACCACATCGGCTTTGCAGAGCTCATCCTCTTTCAACCGGCTGGTGCCGGAGATCAGGAGCAGCGAGCGCTCTCTGCTCCACAGCTTCAGCACCTTCTCCTCCGGACGCACGATCACCATGGAGGCAAGCGCAAGGGAGTTCTCCTGCTGCTGAAGATGGCGCTTTACCGGCACCATCCCGACAAGTGAATCCGGCGAAAAAAACTGTACCGCTGCCACAGGCTCGGCCAGCCTGTACTCACTGACCTGGCGCATCACTCGTTCAACGTCACGTGACCGGGTTCCGGCATCGATCACCACCGTCTCTCCATGCGTCGCAAAGAGAACGGCAAGGTTCTTTCCAAGATTCACCGTCACCACTCCCCTGCCCTGTTCCCTGGCGGTGAGAAAAGAGTACCAGAAAAACAGATTGAGACCAAGAAGCAGGGTAATGGCAAGCCTTCCCCATGTTTTTTTGTACAGGTGCCAGCCCGCAACCGTCAGGACAGCATAGTAGATCGCCACTTCGATCATATCGGGTTTAAGCTCTATCGAGGCAAACGGCAGCTTGCTGAAAAAAAGAGCCGATTGCAGGGTCAGCCAGGCAAAAAGATAGCCGCTCATGGCAAAAAACGAGGCGAGATACCCTGAAACGAGGTTCAAAAGAAGCATCGGCATCAGGGCATACATCAGGAGCGTTGAAAAGAGGACGACCGGCAGATTGGCGACAAGGCTTACAAGTGAAAAGGTACCGAAGTAATAGGCTATGACGGGAGAGACCCCGATAATGGCGGCAAGACTGACAAAAAAACTGCTGAGCAGAAATCTCCATATCCAGCGCCATACGCCCTCGTCCTTCTTATCCGTTCCGTAAAAAAGCGGATAGACCAGCAGAATGGCAAGAACGGCGGCGTTGGTCATCAGAAAACCGGGATTGAACAGGTCAAGCGGGTCAATAAACAGAATAATCACATCGGACGCAGCAAGTGAGTTTACCGCAAAGGCTTTTCTGCCGAGCGTCTCACCTCCGAGGAGCACTACCGACATGATGGCCGCACGTTTCACCGATGCGGAATTACCGGTGACATAGCTGAAAACGAGCAGAATAAAGGCAATCAGAAGAAAAGAGATCCAACGGCCCTGAGCTGTCACCTTGACGCGCTGCAGACAGACGTGAATGCCGAGTGCGAGAAGCGCGACGTTGAAGCCCGAAACAGCAAGCACATGCGCTGTGCCGGTTCGCTTGAAGGCATCAAAAACCTCTTCGGTCAGCACCTCCTTCTCTCCGAGAAGAACGCCCCTGACAAGCTTGCGCTCTTCACCCGGAGGAATCAGCGTTTCAACACTCCGGACAACATAGGCATAAACCGGCTGCACCACAAAGCGTTCAAATGCATTCAGACTGTTCCGGCCGTCATGCAACACCAGCCATGGGCCGGGACAGTAAAGCTGCACCCGAACCTGCTGAAGCATCGCATAGTAACGGGGGTCGAATTCTCCACGGTTTGCAGCACCGGGAATCGCGGCAATCTGTCCCTTCACGCGAATCCTGTCGCCATAAGCCATTCGGATCTTTTCGCCCGCCGGTGCCCTCATAAACACCTTGAGCCGCTCATGAAGTGTGATTGTCCGGCCTTCGAAAAACAGCTCCTCGGCCTCCATCTTCCACGTAACCCCCTTTTCGGTGCGTTCCGGTCTGTCGGCAACCCTCCCGTACACAATCACCTCCTTTCCGCTGTAACGTAAAAGTCCGGCTTTGGACTGATAGTGTACCAGATAGTCGCTATATGCCGCAAAAGCGCAAACGACGAAAAGCGAATACGCGAACGCAGTCAACGGCAGAGGAAACGGCTCTTTACGACCGATGTACTCGTAGAGAAGAGCGCAGGATAGCACGATAAAAAAAAAGAGCGCGCTATAAAGCCAGACCTCAAGCGAAACAAGAAGCATTGTTCCGCAAAGAAGGCCTGCTATAACCTGTAACAGAAGCCTGAGTGCAGGATATGGGGCGAAAATTGCCGGCATGAACGCAGCGTGGTTATGGTAGAGCGCCGATGAATTTCTTTACCGTAACGAAATCATTGTTTTCATATATTCTTATCTTAAAAAAAGTAACGCAAAAAAACCACACATCTCATGCTTGTCCGCGAGATCCTGAACTCCACCAGTGAACCTGTTTTCAGTTTTGAATTTTTTCCGCCAAAAAAAGAGGAGGAGTGGAATACTCTCTTTGCAACCATTGCAAGCCTGACCTCCCTGAACCCCTCCTATGTAAGCGTCACCTACGGAGCAGGTGGATCAACCCGTTCAAAAACGCATGACCTCGTTACAAGAATTCAGAAAGAGACCGGCATTACCGTTGTTTCCCATCTCACCTGCGTCTGCTCGGACAGGGAGGAAACCGGCTCCATTCTTGAAAACTATCTTGAAAACGGCATCAACAACGTTCTTGCGCTTCGCGGCGACAAGCCTCAGGGAGTAGCGACTCTTGCTGAAGCCATCAAGGATTTTGAGCATGCCGTCAACCTTATCCGTTTTATCAAAGCCCGTTTCCCGGCAATCGGAATCGGTGTGGCCGGATTTCCTGAAGGTCATCCCGAAACACCCAACAGGCTTAAGGAGATCGACTTTCTCAAAGAGAAAATCGATGCAGGAGCAGACTATATCGTCACGCAGCTCTTTTTCGATAACAGGGATTATTTCGACTATGTTGAACGCTGCGCCATTGCCGGCATTACCGTACCGATCATTGCGGGTATCATGCCCGTTTCAACTAAAAAAGGAATGATTCGCATGTCGGAGCTTGCCCTTGGAGCAAGAATCCCGGCACCTCTTCTCAAACAGGTTCTTAAAAGCGACAGCGACAAGGATGTTGCTGAAATCGGCATTGACTGGGCAACCCGACAGGTTCAGGATCTGATCGACCAGCAGTGCAAAGGCATCCACTTCTACACCCTGAACCTCGCCGACGCCACCCTGAAAATATTCAGGAACATCAGACAATAAAAAACCTTATCCGTAACCCGTTCAGAGCAGTTCGTTCTGTATAAGCTGCTCGTAGGTTTCGCGCGTGCGGATAAGCCGAACCTCCTCACCATCAACAAGAACTTCGGCAGGACGAAGCCGTCCGTTATAATTGCTGCTCATAACAGCAGCATAGGCGCCTGAAGACATGACGGCAAGCAACTCCCCCTCCCCTGCAACGTCTATTGTTCGGTGACGGGCAAAAAAGTCGCT
>JAAXUM010000142.1 GCA_013336025.1 Chlorobiaceae bacterium | reverse complement strand
GTTTTTCGGTTGACCTCAAGCTTAAGGCGATCAAGCGCTTTGTCAAGCTGAGCAGGTTTCGGGTTTGCAACCGGTAATGCTTTGGGCTTTGCCGGTGCCTCGGAGATCTCCTTCTCCGGTTTTTTTCCAGGGGCGGGTATTGCCGCACTCTCTTTTGGTTTTGCCTGTGGTTCTGGTCTGGGGGCAACAGGCGGTGTTTCGACCGTTTTTTTTTCAACAGTTTCCGCTCTCCCTGGTCCTTCAGCCTGAGAAGCAGATGAAGAGCCTGCTCCGGGAAGCGACACAAGACTTACATTGATAATTTTCGGAACCCGCTGTTTAGCCTGATTGAAAACATCAAGAAAAAAAAGTCCGGATAGCAAAAGAATGTGCATTGCGGCCGCTGCGGAAAGCCACAACAGAAACATCTTTTTCTCTTTTGAATATTCCTTGCGTTTTTTCATACCGGCGACTCACTTCTAACGTTGCGCCGGCAGAGGGGCCGGATCGGTCACCATGCCGATTTTTTCTATTCCCGCTTCCCTGATCTGGGCCATGACATTCATAACCAGACCGTATGACAGTGATTTATCCGCCTTCAGATAGACCTCGCCGGTCTGTTTGACATCAAGAATCACCGGGAGCCGTTCGCGCACTTCAGAGACATCAAGCTGATAGTTATTGACAAATACTCTTTCAGAACTGTCAATACTGATAATAATCGCTTTAGGATCCATGTCCATTCTTTCATGCGTCGTTTCTGGTGTATCGACTTTCACGCCATGCGTCATCATCGGTGCCGTTACCATAAAAATAATCAGGAGTACAAGCATAACGTCAATAAAGGGAGTAACGTTAATCTCGCTCAAGAGCTTTCCTTTTCCTGAATGCATCATGAAGCCGACCCTTTTTCTGTGTTCCGGATACATGCTGTAACAAACTCACCTGAAAAATCCTCAAGATCACGATCGATGAGAGCAATCTGCTGCGTGAAATAATTGTAGGCAATAACAGCAGGAATAGCAGCAACAAGGCCTGCGGCAGTTGCCACCAGTGCTTCTGATATACCCGGTGCGACCGATGCAAGAGAGGCTGATTGCGTCAATCCTATCTGCTGAAATGAGGTCATAATACCCCACACTGTTCCAAAAAGCCCTATAAAAGGAGCGGTATTGCCTACCGTTGCAAGGAAAGGGACAAGATGCACCAGTCGTTTGCTCTCGGCATTAACCTCCCTTTTCACTGCTCGGGCAACTCTCTCTTCAATCTGATTCTGACCATTACGTTCAACCAGGGCTCGATATTCGATATAAGCGGAACGAAAAACCCTTGCAAGTGAGCTGCTTCTGTATTTTTCACTTTCAGCAAAAATCTTGTCAATACTGGACAATTCAAAAAAACAGTCGAGAAACTCTCCGGACTCTTTTATTGACTTGTTGACGTATCCGAACTTGAACGCAATAATAGCCCATGACACAACTGAAAAACCAAGCAGAATAAGGAGAACGGCAAGTACTGCCGGACCGGCATCAGAAAGCATGAAAAAAATTCCGACTCTTGAGTCTGGCATATCTATAAACGGATGGTGGTTGTTTACTGAAAAATTTTAAGATATGAAATGACCGCATAGGCAAGCAGAGAACCCGAAACGGCACAAAAGGTGTTGACCAGGTCGTTATTGACAAAAGGTACTCCTTTGATCAGCCTGTTTTCGACAAGCGAACCATCCCCGGCATAACTATGCGTTCTCTCGGTAACTTTTTCACGAATCGGATCATAATACTGAGCCTGCACCGTCGCTCCAAAAAAACTGTCTACGAGACTCGCCAGCAGGCCGGAAAACCCGATAAGCAAAAGAGACTGCGCTATACCGAACTCAAAGATCCAATGCGCATCATAAAGCATGGCACTTGCACAAATGAACAGCGATCCGAGAAATGCACCGGATGTCCCCGGAACGGAAACCCCTCCGGAGGTACCAACCGGAACCGATTTGAATGTCGTTATCAGCCATGCTTTCGGATCAGGCCACATGGTACCTATCTCTGTAGCCCACGTATCGGCCTGAACTGCGGCAAGTGTGCCAAGATAGGCAAAATAGACTGCCGGGTCACTGTTCAGAGAATAAATAATCATGAGTATCCAGGCAATACCTCCGTTGGCATAGACCTGACCGGCATCTCTCTGTGAGCCTTTTTCAAAAACCAGATCAAATTTAGCCTTTCTCTTCTTACCGAGTTTCGACAGTACCGATGAGAGAAGGTAAAAGGTAAGCAGAGGAATTGTCCACTGCAGTCCTCCGATTCCGAAAATCGTCGTGCCAAGCAGAAATGTTGCTGTTGCACCACTGTTATCGAGAAACTTCACCTTGATTGAAAAAAGAGCAAGAAGAAAGGCAAAAAAACCACCCATCAGGAAGCTTTCAGGAATTATCCATGTATTCATATCGAGAACATAGAGAACATAAGCTACGGCAATCGGAATATAAAAATTGTCCAGTCCTCTCGACAGGAGCGCCTCAACAGCAGCAGCAACAAGAGCAAGCAGGAGAGCCAGTGCCACAATGACTATAAAAGGTTTCGCGGCAAGTGCGGGAGACATTTCAGGCCTGAACATCATAAGACAGACAAGAAGAAGCAGAAAACCCGAAAAAAACATGGTCAGTGAACCTTCAACCGTTTTCGGACTTTCCGTCAGATGCTCAATATGTTTTTTACCGACCGAGCTGCCTATCAGTGCTGCAAGAGAGTCACCCACACCCATAACAAGCATTGAGGTCTGCAGGATCCATTTATGTGATTCCCATAAAAACAGCGACAGCAACAGAAAAACAAGCGGGAAAAGCAGTGAACCATAACTTTTCACGACAACTGTTCCATCACTTTGCCGCTCATCGGCTCGCAGAGAACGAAACAAGCCCGAAGAGAGGTTAAGGGCATTGAGCAGAAGAAACAATAGAGCTGCCAATACCGGGTAAAAATTCGACTGGAAATAATCGGGTACAAAAAACACGATAACACCCATTCCGAGATGGATGACTTTCCTCACCACAAGCGTGCTGACGCTGAACTTTCTTGTCAACAGTTCCGCCAATACAACAAAAAAGGCAACCAGAGAAAGTGTCAGGAAAAATGCCGGAAGGTCCTGAGACAAAGCAGCTTGAAGATTCAGCATGTTTCAGACTTTTTTTGATTTTCAAAAAAGCCCTCCGAAAAAACGGAGAGAACTGTATTAAAAAATATCATTTTTACTTCGCTTACTATACAAAACACTATAAAAATATAACCGTAAAGGCGATATTTTTTAACGTTTGTTTTAATAAAACATAAAATGTAACTTACTTCGGAATTTGATTATCCAAGGTTTAGAAGAAATTTTATTTATCAATGTCTGAAGCTCATTTGTACAGCACTTCCTCTCTCGCTGCTCTTCGTGCACAGCAGGTACTGCTCGATATGAAGAGGTATTTTCCTCTCATCCATACGTTCAGAATCAGCATTACTACCCCTGTCGTCGTGGTAAAGGCAGAGCTGTCTGTCGTCTGACGCAACCCGCCGACCCCAAGTCCATTTTATCCTCCAGACAGATTCATCTCAGTGGCTTCGGGAACGGCAGTCCGGGATTTTTTTTTCTAATTTTATTTTTTGAACGCAATGAGATCCGATACCATAAAAAAAGGGTTCGAAAAAGCCCCGCATCGCAGCCTTCTGAAAGCAACCGGAGTCATAACGTCTTCTGAAGACTATAAAAAGCCGTTTATCGGCATCTGCAACTCTTACAATGAACTGATTCCCGGTCATGCCCATCTGCAGGAACTCGGAAGAATCGCAAAAGATGCGGTACGCAAAGCCGGAGGAATTCCCTTTGAATTCAATACCATAGGTGTCTGCGACGGCATCGCCATGGGTCACATCGGCATGCGCTATTCGCTTGCAAGCCGCGAACTCATTGCAGACAGCGTTGAAACCGTCGTTGAGGCACACCGGCTCGACGGTATTGTCTGTATACCCAATTGCGACAAGATAACGCCAGGCATGATGATGGCTGCACTCCGCGTCAACATTCCCGTCATCTTTGTTTCCGGAGGCCCAATGAAGGCAGGCCATACTCCTGATGGAAAAACCGTAGACCTCATTTCAGTCTTCGAAGCCGTCGGGCGTCACAGCACATCGGAAATCAGCGACGTCGAACTCCAGACGATCGAAGAGAACGCCTGTCCCGGTTGCGGATCATGCTCCGGAATGTTTACAGCCAACTCCATGAACTGCCTCAGTGAAGCACTCGGTCTTGCGCTGCCCGGTAACGGAACAATCCTTGCCGCAGACCCCAGGCGCAACGAACTGGTGAGGGAAGCTTCGCGAAAAATCATCGATCTGGTCAGGAGCAACATCAAACCTCGCGACATTCTTTCAAGAAAAGCGCTGCTCAATGCATTCGCTCTTGATTTCGCCATGGGCGGCAGCACCAATACCATTCTGCACACTCTGGCCATAGCAAATGAAGCGGAACTTGACTTCGATTTCTCGGAACTCAACACCCTTTCTGCAAAAACACCGTATATCTGCAAGGTAAGCCCGGCAACCATGTCCGTACATATTGAAGATGTCGACCGTGCAGGCGGAGTTTCAGCAATTCTCTTTGAGCTCAGCAAGATAGACGGGCTTCTCGACCTGTCTGTACCAACAGTAACAGGGAAAACCCTTGGCGAAAACATTGCCGGTGCTGTCATCAAAGACACAACGGTCATTCGCACCATCGACAATCCCTACTCTGCCACAGGCGGTCTTGCCGTGCTTTATGGAAACCTCGCACCCCAGGGCGCTGTTATCAAAACCGGTGCAGTAAGCCCGTCAATGATGCAGCATACAGGGCCGGCAAAAGTCTTTGACTGCCAGGACGATGCCATCAGAGGAATCATGGAAGACAGCATCAAAGCCGGCGATGTTGTTGTCATCCGTTACGAAGGACCAAAGGGAGGCCCAGGCATGCCGGAAATGCTCTCGCCGACAAGCGCAATCATGGGTCGCGGTCTTGGTGAATCAGTGGCTCTTATCACTGACGGACGATTCTCCGGAGGCTCAAGAGGCGCCTGTATCGGACACGTTTCTCCGGAAGCAGCCGAAAACGGCCCGATTGCAGCGTTGAAAAATGGCGATATGATCACCATTGACATTCCCAAAAGAACCATTTCAGTTGATCTTTCCGCTGAGATCATCAACGAAAGAATTGCTCTCCTGCCGGTTTTTGAGCCAAAAATCAAAAAAAATCTTACCAGTGAAGAAAGTGCCGACCTGAGCAAAATGGCAAATACCATCACCACCGACATGGCAATAAAAACAGTCGATGATAAGATGGAACCGATGTCAAAAAAACGTTCTGAAATCATTATGGACGAATGTACCACCCCGTCTGCCGGAGTAAGGATCTGCTCAAGCCAGATGGATGAATGGTGGTTTTTTTGTTTTA
>JAAXUM010000383.1 GCA_013336025.1 Chlorobiaceae bacterium | reverse complement strand
AGGATCGCATTGCCCTCCGATTTATCCAGAATATCTGCCAGAGAGTTCTGCCGGAGATTTCCTAATACGAGAGGGTGTTGTGTCGGCAGTGCAATAAGAGCGCCGATGCAAGCGATTACCCTGCCGTCAGGAAAAAGTACTGGCGAACCTGCAGCTCCACATTTTGAATCGCAAGGGGTTCCGGATGTGCGTTGCTCTGATCTGTCGATTTCATCCGTGGCTCGTCCCGCCAGAAAGGTCGTTGTCAATTGAATGTTTTCTTCGGGGCACAGGTTTTCTATTTTTGCTCGAAATGTTTTGAACTCTCGGGAAGTATCGTCTTCCGTTGTGAGAAGAATACGGTAAGGCAATTCGCATTGGCGAGCGGCTGTAACGGCATTTTTTACTCTCTCAAAAGGGATAAAGCTTTGATGATGCGGATCAGCGCTAATCCCGATCATCTTCAGTCCGACAACCTCTTGCAGAATTCTTGTCGCTTCATGGGGATCTGTTGCCCAGAATCCATTGGTAATTGTCGTAATGATCAATCCCTGTTCAGCTCCGTGCCGGGCAACCGCTTTCAATTTGTCAAAGCAATCAAAAGGTTCACCACCGGTGAGTGATAACGCTTTGATATGTCCATCTCGATATCTGGCAATCTGATTTACCCAGTCAAGTGCATTCTCAAGCGAAATCTCCTCTGTGCGGTGTGGACCTGCTTCTACAACACAGTGAGAGCATGCGGCTTGACATCTGTAAGTCATCATCATTCCTATGTTTCGCAAAAATGCGATACCGGATTTCGATTCAGGCATTATGATCTCCTTGATCTGAAAGTTGAAAACGGTTGCAAGATGAAAATATTGATTACACTCATCATCAGCACAGAGACGATTTTATCGTTTTTCAGGCACTCTTGACAGCATTTTGTGCTACACGCGGCATAATGACTACCTCAAATCCGGCTTTTGTAAGTTCACCATAACCTAAAGTGGCAAGTATCTCCTCAGGAAATACCAGGATGCCGCTTGAAATATCAATACGGTGTTGCAAACCGGCCTTTTCAGCCTGGAACTTTTTCAACAGATCGGAAGGAATCCTCACTCTGCCTTGGCTGACAGCCCCTGATATACTCTTGTCCATAGAATTTTTCTCCTTCATAGATTTATTAATGCTTATAAAGTTTTTTGCTGAAAATATCATAGCATCATAATCATCACCTCCCTGACCTGGTTTACAGATTAACGTTTTCTTTCATGTTGAGCGATTTTCCAGTCAAACGGGATCCTTGCGGCTGCCCATTCCGGCTTTCTACTTCTCGGTTATTCTATGGCAAGCTCGTTTTTGTTTTTTCACAGTGTCCTCTTTTGCGGTACGGGGTTTAAAGAGAATATCCCGGGACTCGGAAAATCATAATAGCAGGACGGCTAAAGCCATCAGTGAGAAATCTGTAGAACGCTGTAACCGTACAACATCGAACCTCTTTTGGACAATCGAACCGGAAGGAGTGTTATACGGGCATATTTAATTCAGGTGTTTCGCATGCTGATTACTTTGTAAGGTGCGGTTGACGTTCTGTAATCAGATCGCTCACGTATAATTACCAGGCTGTTTTCTTCTGTAATGAGGATTCGTGCATGAGTCGAAAGAGCAACGGATACAAGCCTGATATCTGAAATGAATTCTTCTGTACAAGGGCAATAACAATTGTTAATAATAAAAAATCAAATATCCAAATATTTTCATTTCTTGACACTGATAATACTTCAAGTTGCCTAAACTGATACCTTTTTCCGCGATGTGTCAGATGCAAAGCGTCACTGACCGGGTATAGGAAAAGATCGTGTTCTCTTTTAATCTGCCATGAAGCAGGGCCGGATGTGCGGTTTGATGTGTAAAAATTTATTTATCGTTGAGTTTCTTTGCTGAAATGTTTATCTTAAAAAACGTAAAGTATTTCATGATATGACATACAGGCCCTTGTAGCTCAGTGGATAGAGTACTAGTTTCCGAAACTATTGGTCGGCAGTTCGAATCTGCCCAAGGGCACAGGTAAAAAAAAAATTTCGGGGTGTGGCTCAGTTGGTAGAGTGCTGCGTTCGGGACGCA
>JAAXUM010000382.1 GCA_013336025.1 Chlorobiaceae bacterium | reverse complement strand
ACCAGATCATGCCGGCGAACCCGGCCTATCTCATGGCACTTCCCACCAGGAACGACCCGATGCTCAGCTATCTGACCACCAGTTATCAGGACCATGTGCGCCTCCGCGCCAAATTCGGCTTCAAGGTGAATGATGCCATGTGGGCATTCTTCAAGCGCATCCAGGTTATCGACAAGAACGGCAAACCGACCAAACATTTCGGCGACCCCGTCTGGGTCTACTATCAGTACCAGCTCGGCAAGGGCGACACGCGTTCTCAGCAGGTCATAATGGCTGAAGGCAAACAGAAGTTTGACGCCATCCACAACACCTGGCTCAAGACCGGAAACAAGGTTCCCCTGGCCGCCGGGTATGGCAAAAACCAGTGGGATCTGAATCCGGTACTTGACAAGAAGATACGGGAACTCTACGCCGACGCGAAAAAAGCGATCTGGGCCGAGTTTACTCCGGTGTTTATCAAGAGCATTCCTGATTCTGTTCAGCTCGCCACCCTGTCCAAGGATCGTGAAAACTACATCGTACATCCTGATACCGGCGAAAAACTGGATAAACAGTCAGTGGCAACCCTGCAAAAACTGCGCGATTCATGGCAGGGAAAAGCCCCGGATGTGCAGATTGTCATCTCCGATGGCCTGAACGCCAATTCAATCATGGACCCTCAGCACACGCTGCCGTATATCACGGCGTTGAGAAAAGACCTGCAGGCTGCCGGCATGACCGTTGACAAGAAAAACATCATCATCACCAGCGGACGCGTGCGTGCAGGCTACATGGTCGGGGACATACTGTTCGACAAGGCAGACCCCGACAAGCCCCGTGCCGTAGTCCACATAATCGGCGAGCGTCCGGGCACCGGCCAGAACGCCTTCTCGGTGTATATCGCTGCGCCCAAGGCAAAAGTCTGGGCAGAGAAGAAGGTCGACCACAACATCGTGAAAGTGGTGTGCGGTATCTCCAAACAGGCTACAAAGCCGGATGAAGCAGCGAGACAGACAGTCAAATTACTCAAGGAAATGATGGCAATCTAAGTAGCTTCAGCCCCGAAGAGGCAGCTTGACCCCGCCTCTTCGGGGCTTCTTTCATCCCTGTCCGGCCGGCGGCCTGAAATAACAACATACTCACCCAACGAATCGAGCTTCCGTGTATGGATAATCAAGAGCAACCGACAGCTCACTCTGACTACCGCACCCCTCCTCTATCCCGGAAAATAAAACTTTATATAGCCGCGCTCCTCTCCGTTCCCTTTTATCGTTATGGGGAGATCGGTAATATCTGCTATACCGTCGGGAAAAACATCCTCGACGGCGTCATCCTCTATACCATGTTTTCCATGGCGGAACAGGAGTTCAAAGTTGCAGCTATTCTTGGTGTTGTTGTGAAATACGCATATCCCGGCATAACCATGATCTCAAGCACCTATACTTCCGAATTTATAGACCACCTGGAAGCAGCGCGTGACATAAAAAGGCAGATTGTCCGGCTGATCAGGGTACAGGTAGGAATTGCCATGGGACAGTCTCTGGGCGCTGTATGCCTGTTACTCTGCTTCCCGCCGGTATTTCTGTACTTTTTTGCAGGCGTATCCTTTAAGGCCCATCTGCTGGTGGCGATTTATTTGCTGCATCATGTGTGCGACGGCTCATCACAGATAATCGAAGGCAGAACCTGGTTCAAAATCATCGAGATCAAAATCCGCAGGGGCGACAATGTAAAACTTTCACGAAATTTCTGGGTCATTTATACTCTTGCTCAAAACTTTCAGCTGCTGCTGGGGCAGCTTTTTATCTGGTCGGCATTGGGCATAACCACGGAGTTCTCTCCTGATCTGACGGCGCCGATAGTAAGCATTACCGTCTATAGCGGGTTTTTCTGCGTCGTTATATCCAAATATATTCTTCCCGTTGCCTACAGACTGAAACTGTGCTCGTGAGACCCGTCTCGTTTCCGGTTTGCCTATGCTTGATCTAAACACTATTCATTTTTCAATTGATGACAAAAAGATTCTTGACGGCATCTCAGCGCGTTTTGAGCCCCGCAAGATTCATGGCATCATCGGGCCGAACGGTTCCGGCAAATCCACCCTGCTGAAAAACATC
>JAAXUM010000141.1 GCA_013336025.1 Chlorobiaceae bacterium | reverse complement strand
GATTGCTTCAATTATCATAAAAATATCTTTCGGTATAACGGCGTTGACAGCAAGGCCTCCATACTCAAGAAATGCGAAAAACAGTGCCGAGATCATGACCATGAGGGGGTGTGCTCCTGCAAGAAGCGCTACAGCAATACCGGAAAACCCGGCTCCGGTTGTGAGTCCGGATTCGTAATACAGTTTGTAGCCAAGAACCATGTTACTGGCGCCAAGTCCTGCTAAAGCACCTGAGAGTGCCATGACAACAAGAATATGGCGGCTTTTATTTATGCCTGCATATTCTGCAGCTTCAGGTTGTAAGCCGACAGCTCTCATTTCATAGCCGAACCTTGACTGGAAGAGCAGAATCGAAGTCACGACAGCACAGACAACTGCGGCAAGTGCGCTGAGATTTGCAGGAGATCTTCTGAACCATCCGGTCAGAGCGTCAAGGTGAGGAATTGCAGATGAGATATTGATCGGTGCAGTGTGTTCGGTTGATGGGACAGCAAAATGAACGGTAAGCAGGTATCCGGTTAATCCCTGTGCTATAAAGTTCAGCATGATTGTCGAAATGACCTCGTTAATGCCGAATCGCACTTTCATTACTCCTGCGAGCAGTGCCCAGAACGCTCCGGCACTCATTCCGGCAAGCATCGAAAGTGATATGGAGAGCAATGGGGAAAAGGTTGACGGCAGGAGAGCGCCGACTACTGCGACGGCAAATGCGGCAACCTGCAACTGACCTTCACCCCCGATATTGAAAAGACGAACCTTGAATGGGAGTGCGACGGCAAGTCCGGTGAATATAAGCGTTGTGGCTTTGAAAATAACCTGTCCGGCTCCATATCCTGAACCAAGTGTTGCTTTGTATATTTTATTATAGATTAAGAGAGGGTCGGCTCCTGCAACGATAATGAACAATGTGCTGCAAAGCAGTGCGGCAGTGACGGAGAGCAGCGGTACAAGCAGGCGGAATGTTTTTATGTGCATGGAACAACAATGGTTTCAGGTGATCGAAATGCCGATCTCTTTCTGGAAATCCTGCTCACAGCATCTTCCTCGAATCACCTCTTTCTCACTGAACTCGCGGCGGATAGTACCGTTATAGAGACAGCCGATACGTGTTGAGAGCGCAATGATCTCCTCCAGTTCCGAGGATACAAGCAAGATGGCCATTCCTTTTTGTTGTGCGTCAAGAATTTTTTTATGGATCATTTCAATTGCTCCTATATCGACTCCTCTTGTTGGTTGTGCCAGAACAAGCAAGCTTATACCCGGTCTGTTCAATTCCCGCGAGAGAACCACTTTCTGCTGGTTTCCACCGGACAGCGATCCAAGTGATTGATGAAGAGGATCACTGCACCTGATATCGTATTCGGAAATCATGCGCGCACTATATTCAGCGATCTCTTCTTTATCGAAACCAATGCCTTTCCGGAATATTTTTTCCCGGTGTCTGCCGAAGACAAGATTTTCCGAGAGGGTATATTCGGTAATGACTGCATGTTTCAAGCGGTCTTCAGGGATAAAGGATACTCCCATGCCAGCAATTTTTGCCGGTGACCGAGAGGAAAATTCAATACCGTGCAGGGTGATTTCTCCTGATAGTTTCGTGTGTTCCGCTTGCATTCCCCAAAGGATAGCAAGCAGTTCCTGTTGTCCATTACCCTCGACGCCTGCTATGCCATAAACCTCTCCGGAGCATATCCTGAGGCTGAGATCATGCAGTTTCTGTTCACCCTTTGCGGTTATGAATCCAAGGTTTGTTATTTCAAGTACAGGTTTTCCCTTCGTTGACGCCGGATTACTCTGCTGAAACAGAACATCCCGCCCAACCATCATTCTTGCAAGCTGCTCTTTTGTCATGCCGCGCACCGGAACGGAGGCGACAACTTCTCCTTTTTTCATAACGGTGACCATGTCTGCAACATCAAGCACCTCGTCAAGTTTGTGGGTGATGAGGATAACGGTTTTACCTTTACCGACAAGGATGCGAAGTGATGCAAAAAGCCGGATAGTTTCCTTCGGAGTAAGTACGGCTGTCGGTTCATCAAGAATCATGATATCGGCCTGCCGGTAAAGCAGTTTCAGGATTTCAACGCGCTGCTCTTCCCCGACAGAGAGGGAACTCACCAGAGAATCAGGATTGATCGGGATGTCGTAAAGTTCTGAAAGCTGCTGAATGCCTTGCTTTGCTTTTTTTTGAGAAAAAAATGAAAACAGGGGAGTTTGCTCATTGCCGAGCATGATGTTTTCAGTAACTGAGAGTGTTGGAATCAGCATGAAATGCTGATGAACCATGCCTATTCCGGCATTGATTGCATCGCGGGGAGATGTGAACTGAACGGGTTTTCCATTGATGGCAAGCTCTCCGGATGAAGGGCGGTACATGCCGTAGATGATTTTCGACAGCGTGCTTTTTCCAGCGCCGTTTTCACCGACAATGGCGTGAATGGAGCCTTTTCGGATTGAGAGTGAAATATTGTGGTTTGCCCTGCAGGTGCCGAATGTTTTTGAAACAGCAGTAATGCCTACTGCTTCTGCCATAGATATGCCCATAGGTTCATCTTATACCCAGCTTATGACTGTTTTGATGGACTCCTTGCTGTCAAGTGCCATGCGATAGGCAAGTTCGAACTGGCTGACAGGAAATACATGGGTAAAGAATTTTTCGGTATCGAACTGATTGTTTTCAAGCACTGACAAGGCTTTCTCCATATGCGCCGGTGCGGTGAGGCTTGAGCATATGATAGCTGGTTCCTTTTGCTGAATCAGTCGATAATCATATCCCATGACCTCATAATTGCCCATCAGCAGGACGGCTGCTCTTGGTTTCATGAGGCGTACGGCTTTTTCAATCATGAGAATTCGCCCGGTGCATTCAATCACAACATCGAAACAGTCATTGAATTCGGCAGTATAGTCACCGATATCAAGTGCAATATGCTCAGCAGATGAGAGCTGTCCTCTGATGCTGAAGGTTTCAACAGCATCAACATGTCTGACCCCAATACTGTGGAGGTATTCTGAAACCATAAGACCTGCCGATCCGAGACCGAGTACGAGTACCCTTGAATCCCTGTTGACGTTCACTTTTTCAAGAGCGCTGATCGTATAACCAAGCAGTCCTGTCAAAAGATCCCGGTGAATAGGCTGACGACCAAGCGGAAGCAGGTTTTTTCGTGATGTCGGAATGACCTCGCCATGACAACCGTAATAGGGCTCGATCCCTTCCCATCGGTCTCCTTTGAATGCATAGACGAAATCACCGGGATGAAGATCGGTGACAGCGGAACCTGTTGCAATAACCTGGCCGATAGATTCGCTGCCTGGCATGAGGGGATAGTTCAGAACTCTGTGTGATACGGGTTTATTGGTGAGCAGAAGCCGGTCATGTCCCGGAGTAATGGTGCTTGCAATAGTTTTAACCAGAACATCCTCTGCTTCATCGGCCCGATATGGCACAGACTGCAGTTTCATTTTATTGGCTTTCTGTAGTACAATTGCTTTTGCTTCACCCTGCATGGCTGAAAATTTATTGCTGTGTGCGTGATTGTTAAGGAATCAGAAAAGATCCGAGAACCCACGAAATCAAACTGATAACCAGTGATCCTGCTACTGCCCACCAGAAACTGTCTATCGAAAAGCCGTTGACCAGGGATGCCGATAATTGCAGCATGAGGGCGTTGATGACAAGCAGGAAGAGCCCGAGGGTCACAATGATGAACGGGATTGACAAAAAGACGAGAACCGGCCTTACAATAGCATTGACGAGCCCGAGTATCAGCGCTACAATAATTGCGGCACCGAAACTTTTCACATGAATGCCTCCCAGAATATGGGCAGTGGCATACACGGCAACAGCATTGATAAGCCAGAGAATCAGAATATTTGTCATGGTTGCTCCTTACAGAGACGTTTTTTGTTTTGTCTTTCTCATATTGTGACAATGTAAGAAGACGGAGAGGAAAAAGAAATAATCTTGTGAACAGGAGGGGAGTGATGCAAGAGTATGAAATTCAGATACCAAGGCTCTCAAGAGCCTGCTGAAGAGTGTTACACCCTGATATGGTTATGGGCAGTTTTTTCAGGGAGGGTTTAAGTTCACGAGTGTTGGCTTCAGGCAGGACAATTCTGCTGAACCCGAGATGGGCCGCTTCACGGATGCGGCGTTCACTGTCGCTGATGGCTCTGAGTTCACCCGACAGACCGATCTCTCCGCAGCATACTGCCAAAGGGTCAGCCGGTCTGTTCATAAGTCCGGATGCAATGGCGGCGGCAATGGCAAGATCGGCTGCCGGCTCAATGAGTTTGAGGCCGCCGGCAATTTTAACAAACACATCCTGTCCCCAGGTTGCGATCTGAAGCCTTTTTTCAAGTACGGCAAGAATGATGGACATCCGCTTCAGGTCAAAACCTGTGGCGATACGTTGCGGCATCGGGAAGAATGTTTTTGCAACAAGAGCCTGTACCTCAACAAGAACGGCTCGGGATCCTTCAAGAGCAGCAAGAATCGAGTTGCCCGGAACATCGGTTCTTCTGCCGGAGATAAAAAACTCGGAAGGGTTGAGGATCTCTTGAAGGCCTGATTCATCCATGCGGAAAACGCCGATTTCATTGGTAGGTCCAAACCGGTTTTTTACCGAGCGGACGATTCTGTGGCGCTGGTGATTTTCTCCTTCAAACAGCAGAACGGTATCGACCATATGTTCAAGGGTTTTCGGGCCGGCAAGAGCGCCCTCCTTGGTGATATGTCCAATGATCATGAGGATGACATTCTGCTGCTTGGCTGCTCTGATGAGTGATGCGGCGCACTCCCTGATCTGGGTTATGGTGCCTGCCGAGCTTTGATACTCTTCTGAGTAGACGGTTTGAATAGAATCGATAATGACCAGTGCCGGTTTCTCGCGTTGTATGGCCGAGAGAATCCGTTCAAGGTTAACCTCGGCAAAGAGACGGAGGTTATCAGCCTTGATCGAGAGGCGTTTTGCCCGTTCCCGAATCTGGTTCGGCGACTCTTCTCCTGAAATATAGAGCACTTTTGCCGGTAGAAGGCGCGGAGCAAGCTGGAGCATCAGTGTGGATTTTCCGATACCGGGTTCACCTCCAACAAGTACAGCCGATGCCTGCATGAGACCTCCTCCAAGCACACGGTCAAGTTCACCGATACCGGTCATGGTACGCTGAAATTCCAGAGGTTCAGCATCATGCAGATGCTGAACCTCCGGCAGAGGCAGGGCGGAGTGTGGTGATTGGTGTTTTTTCTGCTGTGTTTCTTCCGGCATCTCCTGCAGTGTTCCCCAGCTCTGGCAGGCAAAACATTTATCCAGGTCAATCACCATTCCCCAGCGGGGCATGTTCTACCTCCAGCGTGAAGTTCTCTCAAACCGGGTAAATGCGGACACGCGTTGGTCCAGCTACAGCCAGACCTGTCAGCGGTTCGCTGGCAAATTCCACTAAAGTGTTGGCATTCGCGCCAACAATCATATTTTCATCAGACTTGC
>JAAXUM010000381.1 GCA_013336025.1 Chlorobiaceae bacterium | reverse complement strand
TCTGATACCGCTGATGTCCACCGTGGTAAGTTGGTTGTATTTGCGCGTGCCGTTGCCGCCGGCGTTGTGGTTGGCGTGCGGCATGGTGGTGGTGGGCGCGCTGCTCTGTCAACAGTCCATTAAGGTGGATATACCGGCGCGGGAATAGCGCGGGTTTTGTTGTGCCATAAACCGGGCCAAGCCAGACGCCAGCCACCAACTGCAGTGCAGCCGGCAGCCAGAGGAAGCTCGCGCCCTTCGCGGTTGGCGAAGATGAAATGGTCATCATCACCCAGCCCAAGGCAGCGATCGCAACCGCCATGAAAATGGCGAAGCCGATTCTTAAGGCGGGATCGCGCTTGGTTATATATTTCGTTGCAGCTTTTCCCTATCAATCACCGGTCAATCCTCATAATCAACCACAGCCCTTTCACTTGAAACCTCAACAACAAATGCCTTGACCGCTTCATGCTCAGGATGAACCTGATAGCTCTCAAGAGCTTCCCTGTCGGTAAATTCTGAATAGAGAACCACATCAAACGAAGATGGGGTACAACTATAATCAATCCCCGCCTCAAGAGCCGTGAGTCCCGTTACAACTCCCCTCAATCCAAGAAGCTTGTCCCTCAGGAGAACCGAATTAACCTCCCTGCTGTTTCCTGACGCGAACTCCTTCAGACGCCACATCACGACATGCCTTATCATAACAAATAATGAATAACGGAACAGGAACAAGCACAACCGCCACACTCCTCTCCCGACATTGTCGAAATCAAAAAACTGTTAACAACACATCCCGCCTTGAACAAGAAATCCGTACAAAAAAATCAACCATTGACAACGGCATAACACCGGTGCCCCCCAGACGAAATCAGCGATAATCGGGAAACGACGGAGCAAAGGCGGATTCAAACATCTGTTCTGCTATGCTCCAGCGATCACCCTTGGCATCAAGCAGAACCAGCAACATATCCTTATTTTCCTTTTTTGCCCTTGCAATCAGGCACTTGCCTGCACTTCGGGTAAAGCCGGTCTTGATTCCTACCGCATAAGGATATTTGCCAAGCAGTTTGTTATGCGTTTTGAGCAGATAGATTTTATTACTTCCCTTTTCAGTAATCAGCACCGATTCAAGACTGGCTATCTCGTTGAATTTACGATTTTTAATCGCATACTCAGTCAGCTTCAGAAGATCTTCGGCAGTCGAAATATTACCGGCATAGATTTTTTTATCGAAGCCGGCAGGATTGGTGAACACAGAATGCCGCATCCCGATGTCACGAGCCTTGCGGTTCATCTTTCTCACAAAACGGGGAATGCTGCCCTCAAGATGGATTCCAATAGCAAAAGCGGCATCATTGCTTGAACTGACCATCGCAGCTTTAACAAGATCTCTCAGCAGGATACGCTCACCCGGCTTGAAACCGGCTTTTGAAGGCTCAACAAGTGTTGCCTCCTTTGTTATGACTACCTCATCATCAAGCTGTCCGCTCTCAAGCGCAATGACGCTGGTGAGGATTTTCGTCAGACTTGCCGGCTGAATGGTTTTTTCGCTGTCCTTGACCATAAAAACCTTTGAACTCCCCGTTTCCTTGAGGATATAGGAACCGATTTCAGGCGGTTGAGAAGGTTGCAGAAGAGAATCTATCGGCAATTCGGCATAAACAGGCCGGGAGATGCCTACGGTAAAAAGTATGGATAAGAGAGCGATGACGCTTCTCCTGAATATCCGGATTTTGCGGCTCATGAAAGCATCATGACGGCTCCTTGCGGGAGCAAAATTTCCATGCGAAACGTACGTTATCATAGGGGATCCACATTTTATAAAAAAAATCAAAACTTCAGCAACTCATCGGCAATCAATCCTGATGTATATCTCTTACTGTTCAGCCTTTGTTTGATATTAAAAAAAACATCGGCTTATCAAACTATTACTTGTATTTTTCAGACAAAACAAACTATCTCCGACAAACATCAAACAAAGAGAATACCCTCTGCTTATCTGAAAAACACAAGTAATAGTTTGATAAGCCGATGTTTTTTTTAATATCAAACAAAGGCTGAACAGTAAGAGATATACATCAGGATTGATTGCCGATGAGTTGCTGAAGTTTTGATTTTTTTT
>JAAXUM010000380.1 GCA_013336025.1 Chlorobiaceae bacterium | reverse complement strand
AATGTGCTCCAGAAAAAAAAGGTTTTTGAGCTGCATGCTCTGGCAAAAGAGATCGGCGTATCTGCAGCCGGCTTACGCAAGGAAGAGCTTATTTTTAAAATCATAGAGGCGCAGTCGCGAAACAATGCCGATTCTGAAAGCGGCAATGTTATGATCAATACCGGTGTTCTTCAGGTTATTCCTGAGGGATACGGATTTTTGCGATCAGCAAATTACAACTATCTCTCTTCACCGGATGACATCTATGTCTCTCCCTCGCAGATCAAAAGGTTCAATATGCGAACTGGTGATACGGTTTCAGGTCAGGTTCGCGCTCCAAAGGAGGGAGAACGGTTTTTTGCTCTGCTGAAAATCAACACGATCGATGGCAATGATCCGGAAATCACCAGGGAACGACCCTATTTTGAGAATCTGACGCCGCTCTTTCCCCATGACAGGATCAAGCTTGAGATCAAGCAGTCGGAATATTGTGGCAGGATCATGGATATTTTTACCCCGATAGGAAAAGGTCAGCGAGGTCTTATTGTCGCACAGCCGAAAACCGGTAAAACCATGCTTCTGCAGATGATTGCCAATGCGATCATTCAAAATCATCCTGAAGTCTATCTTATCGTCCTGCTTATCGATGAACGACCTGAAGAGGTGACGGACATGGCCCGCAGCGTAGAAGCTGAGGTTGTCAGCTCAACCTTTGATGAAGATCCTGAACGCCATGTTCAGGTTGCCGACATGGTGCTTGAAAAGGCAAAACGTCTTGTTGAGGTAGGCAGGGATGTTGTTATTCTGCTTGACTCGATAACGAGGCTTGCAAGAGCGCACAACACCATTATTCCGCATTCAGGGAAAATTCTGTCGGGTGGTATTGATGCCAATGCACTGACCAAGCCGAAACGATTTTTTGGCGCAGCTCGTAATATTGAGGAGGGCGGAAGTCTTACGATTATCGCTACGGCGCTTGTCGATACCGGTTCACGTATGGATGATGTCATTTTTGAAGAGTTCAAGGGTACTGGCAATATGGAACTTTTGCTTGATCGCAGGCTTTCAGAACGCCGAATTTTTCCTGCAATTGATATTCTTCGTTCAGGAACCCGTAAAGAGGAACTTCTGTTCAGCCGGGAAGAGCTTTCAAGAACCTGGTTGCTCCGGAAATATCTTGCCGATAAAAACCCGATTGAGTGTATGGAGTTCATGCGGGAAAAAATGGCTGATACCAAGGATAACAAAGAGTTCTTCAAATATATGAATGCCTGACATCCTTCTTTTTCCTGCCCTTATGCGCACTGCACGGCCTGGCGATCCTGCAGTGCGTGGTTATCACTCCATCTTGTTATGACGGCACTCCGTGCTTCTTTGGTGCTTCTGCGGAGGTATGTGAGGTGCCAGGTGTTAATCGGATGGTGCGATTTTGAATTTGAGGGTGAGAGTTCTTTAAATTCATGACAGATTAATCACATTTTCTCACTCAGTACTCTGAACCCGGAACTTTTGTCATCCCGAACTGTCGCCCATGTCATCTCGAACGAAGAGAGAGATCTTATGGGAATGGCGAGAGATCCCTCTCTTGGCTCGGGATGGCAATGAAGGGCTCGGGATGAAATGGAGGAGCTCTGTATCAGACGGTGGGAGTACTGGATAAGATGGGGGCAGCAAGGCGGGAACTTCAGCCTTGGAGCTGAAAGAGATGGATTATTTCGAGAATAATTTCAGAAAACAGGGAAGAGTTTGCGGTTTCGAAAAATCTTCCTATATTATCAGCCTTTAAATCACGATGTAAAGTTACCTAATTACATGCCCTGCGGAAAAAAAAGAAAACGTCATAAAATGGCTGTTCACAAACGCAAAAAAATGCGTCGCAAGAACAGGCACAAGAAGCGTCTGAGATACCAGAACAAGTAATATTATTGTTCTGTGACAGCTTTTCTTGGTCGAGAATATAGCTCAGTCGGTAGAGCATCTGCCTTTTAAGCAGAGGGTCGAAGGTTCGAGTCCTTCTATTCTCACGCAGATTTTTAAAATGCCCGAGTGGTGAAACTGGTAGACACACTATCTTGAGGGGGTAGCGCCGAAAGGTGTAGGAGTTCGAATCTCCTCTCGGGCACATATAATGCAA
>JAAXUM010000379.1:1803-2113 GCA_013336025.1 Chlorobiaceae bacterium | reverse complement strand
CTTGCTGAATTATGCTCCATCGGGTATGGATGGCATACTTTTTTTCCAGATACTGCACATTGAAATGTTCGGCCTCTATCAGCAACACATCTTCAACGTTATGCTGTAAAAACAGATCGTACCATGGCCCCTGCCCCATACCCGCACCTACAACAATGGCCCCTTTTACAGGGAATATCCTGCTCAGGCAGTCAAGGGATTTCAGCGGTGAAAACTCTTTTCCCTGCATTTGATCATCTTATTTATCTGACAATTTGCGATACTGACGGTAGGATCGATAAGCTTTTGTCAATGCAAAGGGCATTTTCAT
>JAAXUM010000379.1:0-1793 GCA_013336025.1 Chlorobiaceae bacterium | reverse complement strand
ATTGGATTTGACCCCTGCTGAACCAAAACCGACCCAAGCCGATAGGAGAGATGTTTTTTTACTTTTTCCGCCTCTTGCGCATCACGGTACCGATGAACCGGCGGCAGTTTTTTTTGTGGGGCTTCCGCTTTTTCACGATGGAATGCCCTTCGCTCCTTAAGTAAAGCCACCGGCATGGCAAACCAGCCGGAAATGCTTTTAGACTGCTCGATCATGACTGCTCCCAGACGATAGGAAAGTTGCTGCTTGATACGGTCTGCAGCGCCGTAATAGACCGGATTATTGTTCTTCTGGCGTAATTTCTGATTTTCGATATAGTAGCGTTCGAGTTCTTCCTGCACCTGATGAAGCTGAGTTAGCAGGATCTCGTTTTGTTCCGTCAACTCTTTTTGTGCGCTGCTTTTACTGACCGCCTCCTGTTTAAGGTCGCCTACCTGCTGCTGAAATTCCTTAAGGTTGCTATCAATACGCCGTTTTTCCTCTTCAAGTACAAAAAGTCTCCTTTCGAGATTTTCCCTTAACGCATCTTTTTGCACCTCATACTCGATCAGGTGCGTCTCTATCTTTTGTTTTTCTGCTGCAAGGATTGTGAGTATCCTGCTACTCTCAGAGCGCATTTTCATCTGCGAAAGCAATGCATCGAGCGGCTCGGGATAACTGCGTGCATAGGCATCAAACGGAACTCTGGCGACCGCCTGCATCTCCTCATATCGCTGCAGGTGCTCAGGATGCGTTTCGAGAATCCTGTCGATCAGGTACCTGTCTGAAAGAGCTGGTGTCGCGATCGCATTTGAATGCACTAAAGGGCTCTGTACCTTCATATCCAACTGGGCACCATTCCGTACATTGTCGTTTCTCGAAAATCCGTTTCCTGAATAATGCTCGGGCAGGGCAAGCGGTACATTGAGATAACTCTGCAGCACTTTCAGGCAGCTTTCGGCATTGTTTTGAAGCTGTTGAGCACTGACAAGCATGCATCGGTCTTTATTCCGTAAGTAAAACCACAGCAGGGCCCCGTTATAAAAGTTCCAGTTGTCAAGCCTCTGCAGTACCGCAGCCTCACTCAGACTCATGCTTTCATCGCAGAGTGTTTCGGCAAGCACCCGGTGCGGCTCATCGTAGACCAGCATAAAAGCTATTTCGGAATCAAGGGATTTCCAGTACTCGAGCAGAAAGAGCGCCTGCGGATCCGACCAGCCCCAGAGCTTCTGCTCAAGGTTGCCGAGAAGAAGGTCCAGGGCCAGTCCGTTCCATACCGGGCCGGCATCTATCTGCTGAGCCTGCTCTTCTGAATCGAGCTCGTGAACAAGGGGAATTCCGTGTGCCTTGCACAGGGTCGAGCTGATGTCGTAAGGAGTAAATCCCTCCTTTTTGGATGGCATTGCGGATTGCATGCCGCATGCGTGAAGCACCCGCTCAACATCACGGCATCCGGATTGTGGATGCCCGACAATGAGAATCTTGTTCATATGGTCAAGTCTGTTGGACTTCTCGAAAAGGTATGACGAATTGGGGAAGGATCTCAGTTTTGTAACGATTCCTGATAAAAAGCGTATGCGGCATCAGCATCATCGAAGCGGGTCAAACTACCCTGCTGCAGGACGTAGAAGACGTTACAGAACGAGCGCATCTGTTTCGGTTCGTGTGATACCAGAATGATTGAGCGGTCGCTCCGTTTGTCCAGCAGTTCATAGCTGCACTTCTCCCTGAACCGTGCGTCTCCGGCCGACATTGCTTCGTCAATCAGATAACAGTCGAACTCGATTGCCATTGAAAGCGCAAATGCCAGGCGC
>JAAXUM010000378.1 GCA_013336025.1 Chlorobiaceae bacterium | reverse complement strand
CCCCAACAACAAGAGAAAGCTCGATATTATCGTTGTCGGAACCGGTCTTGCCGGAGCTTCAGCAGCAGCCACGCTCGGTCAGTTGGGATACCGGGTTAAAGTATTCTGCTATCAGGATACGCCGCGAAGAGCACACAGCATTGCCGCACAGGGAGGAATCAATGCCGCAAAAAACTATCAGAACGATGGCGACAGTGTCTACAGACTGTTTTACGACACCATAAAAGGAGGCGATTACCGCGCCCGTGAAGCAAATGTCTACCGCCTTGCAGAAGTGAGCAGAGAGATTATCGACCTTTGTGTTGCCCAGGGAGTACCCTTTGCCCGTGAGTACGGAGGGCTACTTGCCAACCGGTCATTCGGAGGCGCTCAGGTTTCGCGAACCTTCTATGCCCGCGGTCAAACCGGACAGCAGTTACTGCTTGGCGCCTACGGAGCATTGAGCCGCCAGATTGCGGCCGGAACCGTCACGCTCTACAACCGCAGGGATGTGCTTGACATTGTTGTTGAAGAGGGCAAGGCAAGAGGAATTATTGCAAGGAACCTCGTTACAGGAGAAATAGAGTCCCATTCTGCCCATGCCGTGGTTCTTGCCAGCGGAGGGTACGGCAACGTCTTTTATCTCTCCACCAATGCCATGGGCTCCAACGTCACACCGGCATGGAGTGCGTATAAAAAAGGCGCAATGTTTGCCAATCCTGCATTTACTCAGATACACCCCACCTGTATTCCTGTTCATGGTGATTTTCAGTCGAAACTCACCCTGATGAGCGAAAGTCTCCGTAATGACGGCAGAATATGGGTACCCGCAGATAAAGCTATTTCAGAAAAACTGAGAAAACGGGAAATCTCGCCAGCCGATGTTGCCGAAAAAGATCGCGATTACTATCTGGAACGCCGTTACCCGGCATTCGGCAATCTCGTACCTCGCGACGTCGCGTCAAGAGCAGCCAAAGAGCGCTGCGATGCAGGCAATGGCGTGGGCAGTACCGGTATGGCTGTCTATCTTGATTTTGCCGACGCTATAAAGCGCAAGGGGCACGACACTATTGACGCGCTCTATGGAAACCTGTTCCAGATGTATGAACAGATTTCCGCAGACGATCCATACAAAACCCCTATGAAAATATACCCTGCCGTTCACTATACCATGGGCGGCTTATGGGTTGACTACAACCTGATGACGACCGTTCCCGGCCTCTTTTCAATCGGTGAATGCAATTTTTCCGATCACGGCGCCAATCGTCTCGGAGCATCCGCTCTCATGCAGGGTCTTGCAGACGGATATTTTATTCTTCCCTATACCATCGGAAACTATCTTGCCGCCGAAATTCATACCCCGAAAATCGAAACCGACAGCAGCGCGTTCGAACTTGCGTCTCAATCGGTTACCCAGCGTCTCAGCCAGCTCATGCATACCGGAGGAAACAAATCGGTGGATTACTTCCACCGTAAATTGGGCCTGATCATGTGGGAGTATTGCGGCATGGCAAGAACCGGAGAAGGTCTGAAAAAAGCCCTTGATCTTATAAACGAACTGAAAACCGCGTTCGCTCTCAACGTTCGAATTCCCGGCGGCACGCAGGAATACAACCCGGAGCTTGAGAAGGCCTGCCGGGTCGCTGATTTTATTGAACTTGGCGAACTCATGGTTCGGGACGCCCTGCAACGAAACGAATCATGCGGCGGCCATTTCAGGGAGGAGTTCCAGACCCCTGAAGGCGAAGCGCTGCGCAACGATGAGGAATTTGCCTTTGTCGGTGCATGGAAGTACAACGGTCCTGATACAAAGCCGTCATTGCATCGCGAAAACCTGCAATTCAGCGAGATCAAACTCTCGCAGAGATGCTATAAATAACTGACGATGAATTTCACGCTGAAAATCTGGCGACAGAGCAACACCAAAGCAAAAGGCAGTCTGGTAACCTACAAGGTTACGGAGATTTCGTCTGAATGCTCGTTTTTCGAGATGCTCGATATCCTCAACCAGCAACTGATCACCAGTGGAGGTGACCCCGTATCCTTCGACCATGACTGCCGCGAAGGGATATGCGGCACCTGCAGCCTCTATATCAACGGAAGACCTCACGGACCGCTCAAAGGCATTACCACATGC
>JAAXUM010000008.1 GCA_013336025.1 Chlorobiaceae bacterium | reverse complement strand
TCCAGAGGCTTGATGATCTTGCCTCTGGTCATCACAGCAGAGTGTGTTCTGGCTGTAACGAAAAATAGTACGTTCACTCACTGCTTGGCATTCATTTAAAGTGTTCTTAAAGCTATAATAATAGTGTTTCTTCATTTATCTTAGAAACACAAAATCTGAAACTTGCAAAATCATCGCGGAAGTCCTATATTTCAAGCTCTTTACAATTATCACCAAAGAAAAGATGGCTAAAGGAAAAGAAAACAGAATTGTTATCACTCTTGAGTGTACCGAAGCAAAAAAAGAAGGCAAAACGGTTTCACGATATACGACAACAAAAAACAAGAAGAACACTACCGAGCGACTTCTGCTGAAAAAGTACAATCCGAATCTCCAGCGACATACGATTCATAAAGAGATCAAGTAATTGAATTTATCAGGAGCAGAACGTAAAAGGATTTACTTTTAAATCTGGTTGAAGCATTACGCAAAGCCCGAATGGCGGAACTGGTAGACGCACTCGTTTCAGGGACGAGCGCCGCAAGGTGTAGGAGTTCGAATCTCCTTTCGGGCACCAATAATCTTCTCCGGCGATATGCAAATGCAGACAACAACAGGGGCAACTCCCGCAGTTAGCGCAGAGATTAATTTTTCAGCATGCAAGCATGGTGTGCACCTTTTCACAAGAGAGGTGCTTTTTTTATGCTTTTATAATCCAAAACAAAGGTCGTAGTGGATCATACAAAAATCAACCTTCTTGTCAGGCTTCAGCACCTTGACAATTTGATGGAAAACATTGTCAGTCTTCAGAAAGGTCTGCCCGAGGAGATCAATGCACTTGAAGAGGACCTTGCTTTTACCAAACGCCAGATAGAAGCAAGAAAAAAAGTCGCTGACGAACACTCCAAACAGAAGCTCCATCTTCTTGAGGCCATCAGTGAGTGCAAACACAAAATTCTCACATTCAAGGAAAAGCAGACCCTTGCCCGCAACAACAAGGAGTACGATGCTCTCTCAAAGCAGATCGAGTATGAAGAAAAAGAGATCGCCCAGGGGGAAATTCAGCTTCAGGATATAGCTCATGCTGAACAGCGCACTCAGGAAACGCATCAGAAGGGTCGCCAGCTTATCAATGAGAACCGTTACGATGAGATTGCAGAAGATATGATTCCGGACGATGTCCTCAAGCAACAGCTTGAAGATCTCACAAAGCAGGTTGACCTGAAAAAAGATGAACTGAACGGTATCGTTATAGAAACTGCTGATGAAGTAGAGAGCCTGAGACTGAAAATCAGCGCCCAGCGACTCCATATTGAAAAGGAAGCGCACCGGCTGATCGATAAATATGATCATCTCAGAAGCGGTACGTTACAGAATGCCGTTGTAAAACTCAACCGAAATGCCTGTTCAGGATGCAATACAAGGGTGCCAACCAACCGTCACACCATGATTGTTCAGGGAGGATTCTATCTTTGTGAGTCATGCGGGCGAATTGTTGTGCATGAGCGGCTTTTTGATGAAGCTGCCGACTGAATTTTTTTCAGCAATTGAATGTTCTCGTTTACTGAAGATTTTTTTATAAAGCTGAAACCGCAAGTGTGCAGTCGCTGTATAACGAAAGGTTATGCAGAGGAAAGTCCGAACTTCACAGGGCAGGGTGCCGGTCGAGAGTCTTTCTGACTCAAGCCCGGGGACAGCGGTGCAAACCGTCTGTCACAGACAGTGCAACAGAAAAAAAACCGCTCCGGGAAACCGGAGTAAGGGTGAAAAGGCGGTGTAAGAGACCACCAGGCATTTCAGAAATGAAATGTGCTTGGCAAACCTCCCCGAAGCAAGGCTAAATAGGAATGCTTTTCCTTTATGGAAAGAGAGCTGCCCGCTCAATTCTTCTTCGGAAGAGAGCTTTCGGGTAAGTCGCATCAGATAAATGGCTGCAGTTTTATCCGGTTTTCCGGATAATTCACAGAATTCGGCTTACAGCTTCGGTTTTGGCTTTATTATTTTTGAGGCACCGCTCATCATCCTCAGCAGGATTTGAGCGGTGCCTTTTTTGTTGCAACACCCCTTCCCGGCGAAAAAAACCTGACCAGTTGACCAACTACTGGTCTTCGCCAAGAACCGTCACTGTTGGAATCCGGGTTACCCCTACCGTAACAATAATCCTGAGCGGATGGCAGCATACCTCACAATCCTCAATATACTCCTGATCTCCTTCTGAACAGTCAATCTGCATTTCCACCACCTCACCACAATAGGGACATTGAATCGGCACCGTTTCGATGATGTTCATAGCTCTTTTACTGATTTGATTACAAAATACATGCCCCGGGCATCCCCCTGTTTACTGTCGTGAACGGAGGATGGAGTCCCGATACATCAGAACAACAGAGCAATCAAACTGCGGAACAAATAAAAAAGCTGCCCTGTCGTACTCTTGTTATTGAAAGGTAATATCAATTTTGGTTTTACTTTCAACTTTTATCCCCGGAATTTTTTCAAGTATTTTCTGCATCGTTTCAGGAGAAGAGTCAGGGGGAAGCGCAGTAAAAGCAGCGAACTGCCTGGAATTGGCCATCAGTTTGTCAAAATCCACATCCATGAGCGTTACCCGCTTGTCTGTTCTATACGTTGCATTGGTGCCAAGAAGAGTGCCGTCAATATCGACCGCAAGAAATACGTGCATCCCTTTGAAAAATTCTTTCATAATATTCGTCATCATCTCACCTTGTTCGGAAATTGCCGCAGGAGAAGTTGCCGAAGAGGATCCTGCTGACGGGATATTCTGCTCCTGATCAAGCGAAATCAAAAGTCTTGATGGAGTGCCCTCTGTCAGCCTGAACCGGACATACTGCTTTTTCTGTTTTCGGGTTTCTGTTCCGGACGAGGTATCGGCAGAACCGGCAACATCAGGGTTGCGACTGATCTGAAGCTTGTTGATATCCGTGAATGCATAGAGTGCTTCATATCCTTCGTGACTTTTGGTTACAAGAGGACTTACCGAAAGCAAACGTACCCCTTCACCGAGCTTACGGGCACTCTTTTCAAGTTCAGCCTTATCCGGCATTTCGGCAGGCTTACCTTTTTGATCACCTTCAGAGGGTGCATGCATCTCTTTGAATGAAGCTTTACTTATCAGGAATCGTTCCGTCACCGTACCGGTTCCATCCGGCCTGACACTGACAACAGTACTGAAATCGAAGCAGGCGCTAAGCGAAAGAGCAAAGAACAACACACTGAACAGCTTCAGGGTGGATGTAACATACCTGTTTATATGAACCATTGCGATCCGGGAGTTTTGTTGATAAAAAAAAGAGTGCACGCTCCGCTCATCGCAGCATCTGAAGACGTTCGGCAGCATCAAAAAGCACCGCATCATCCTTGGCAAAACAGAATCGAACAACATCTTCCCCGCCGGAATCATGGAAAAAAGCGCTGCCAGGTACTGATGCTACCCCGGTGGTATGGAGAATGTGCATCGCCCGTTCCTTGCTTGTCGTTCCAGGAAGACGGGATACATCAGCAAGCACATAATATGCTCCGTCCGGAATAAACGGATAAAGGCCTGCCAGAGAAAGAGCTTCGCAAAAACGGTCGCGTTTTGCCTGATATTCAGTGGAGAGCTTGCGATAATACTCATCGCCGAGCACAAGCAATCCGTTTGCCACCCCTGCCTGCAAAGGAGCTGGCGCACAAACGTAGATGAGGTCATTGAAATAGCCGATCGCCTGCGCCCATTTTGCATCAGCAATCACATAACCTATCCGCCATCCGGTTACACTGAAGGTCTTGGATACTCCCGACACCGTAATGGTGCGCGACTGCATACCCGGCAATGAGGCAAATGAGTGGTGATGAAGTCCTCCATAGAGAAAATGCTCGTAAATTTCATCCGTAAACACAAAAAGGTCGTACCGTTCAGCAAAAGCCGCAACCAGCTCAAGCTCAGCAAAGGAGAAAACCTTTCCGGAAGGGTTGGCTGGAGTATTGACGATTATCCCCCTTGTGCGGGAAGTAACGAGCGACTCAAGATCTTGCCAGCTGAACGCCCAGTCCGGTGCCTTCAGGGAAAGATAGACCGGTACAGCTTCAGCTGCCTGGAGCGTACTGATATGGTATCCATAAAACGGTTCGAAAACAATAATCTCGTCTCCCGGATTGAGCAGCGCCTGAAAAGCACAGTATAGTGCACCGGTTGCTCCTGCGCTTACAATGATCTCGGTTTGAGGATCGGGTTTCATACCTGAAAAGCGCTCCTGCTTGAGCGCAATCGCCCTGCGCAGTTCCGGCAGACCGGCATAGTGGGTGTAGGTGTTGATCCCCGTTGTCAAGGCATCTCCGGCGCCTTGCAGAACAGATGCAGGAACAGGCGTATCGCAAACCCCCTGCGAAAGATTGATGCCGCCTCGACGGGCGCATTCGATAGACATATTGCGAATCTCCGACTGCAGAACACAACCATGGCGATCGCTCAGCGAAAGAGTCATGAATTCAGAACATTATATTATCAAAAAATGAAGGATGACTGCACAGGCATAAACGGAGCAGAGAACCGGCCGGTCTGTCGATTATGGAAACGTTATGAGATACTCCATTCGGGGGTTTTTGGCAAATGCATCAATTGAGCGATCTCCCGGCTGATGACATGCGCCGTTCTCCCAGCTCTCTTCAGCTATTGAAGAGCTTACCGCCTTGTACATGCTGTAGTGCACCAGTTTATTTCTTCCTCCGTAACGGGGATCCTCCATCAGCGTTTTCATCACTTCGGCCATTATATCCGCAGCTATCCGGTGATTATACTGTTCATAGCCCGGAAGCCGACACTGCTTCATGACAAAGAGCCAGTCATGTATCATGAACGCCGGAGCATAACCCCACGGGGAGTAGTTTCTGAAAGCCCACATGGGCCTTGGAATCGATCCTCCATCGGTAAACATTTTTTCAGGTTTGATAACGGAGCCGTTACTCCTTGTAAAGGTCAGCGGATCGGAATCATCTGGAATAAACATGAACTGATCGGGCGCTATCCACTGAACAAGAACTTTCCCCTTGAGGGTACCGGTCCCGGTATTACTGTAGTGCCAGCTTGCACCGCAGCCCGATAAAAACAGAAAAAACATGGCGAGAATAAGGCTCTTCATATCAACGTCTCCTCTGCCGGCAAGGGGTTGTTCTCCGCACCGGATTCTGTTGTCAGAATGTCGGGCCCTGCTGGAACAGACCGTGAAAACCCCAGATGGTTCCAAACAGGGTCGTGAGAATGGCCATGATAATCCCCATGATAATAGAGAGAATAATCAGGGCAGGAATACTGGCAAATACCCACTTGACCATAAACATGACCATCGACCAGAAAGGCATGCGGATATCGGTCACAACCACCTTCTGCTCATTCTGATGTTGTTGTTCACTCATAATCGTTTATACTTTATGTTGTAAGACGGTACCGCATTTTCCCGGTTCACTGTCGCAATAATTTACAAAAACCGAACGATAACAAAGATGCCGAGCATGGCAAAGGCAATGGCAACTTTGAAAGCAGCACCAATGGCAAGACCGATCCAGGTGCCAAGACCGGCAAGACCGGCTGCACGCAAATCTTTCCTGACCATCAGTTCACCCGCTACTGCGCCAAGAAACGGCCCGATAATGATACCCGGAACACCAAATAACATACCGCCTAAAGCGCCGATTGCCGCGCCACTGACTGCGTAGCCGCCAGCGCCAAACTTTTTCGCTCCAAGCGCCCCGGCGGCAAAATCCGCAAGATAGGCCACAATTGTCAGCACAGAGAGCACTGCTATGGTTGCAGGCCCGATAAATTCAAAATTTTCAGCCCATGCGGCAAGGAGCAGACCGGCAAACACCAGAACAATACCCGGAAGCGCAGGTATAACCAGTCCGGCAAAGCCGGTGACAATAAGTGCGCCGGCCAGAATCCAGAGCAGCATGGATTGATCCATGTCAGTAGGTAACCATCCGGCGAAGATTTTTAGCCTGTTGAACCCAATCTTTTACCTGGTCTGCCGTCGGAAGCTGCTGGACGAGTTTTTTCGATTTGTTGACGTCCTGCAGTTTCAGCATAAGATTGACGGCATTGCGCTGGGCAAGTTCAGGAACCGTATCAACCCCTGCTATTTCAAGCAGTTCAGAGTAGTGTACACCGATCCCCTTTATGCGTGCAAGATCAGCCCTGTTGACAAGGGTAAGAACCTCATCTTCACTGAGAGAGGTCTCATCGGCAAGCATTTTTCGTCCTTTCCGGTCAACACCTTTGAGAAGAAGCTGATCAAGGCTCTTAATTCCCGCTTTAATCAACCTGAGGGCCTGTGCTTCGGAAATACCCTCAAGAGCTGCAAGATCCGGATGTTCGATCTCTGCTTCATGAACAGGTGACTTTGAGGGAAGTGAGGTTCCGGAAACACTCACCGGGAGTGAAACAAGCCCGGGTTTTGCAGCAATAAGCGTCTGATTCAGAAATGGAATCGGAATTGGAAGCATAGAGAGAAGTGCCCTGAACTGATCGCCGAAAGGAATCATCTTCGGAGCAGTTGTTATGGCAAGCTGAAAAGCAGCCCCGACTCCCTCAAGAAGGTCGGGCAAGGCGCTTTTTCCGCCAAGCTCTCCCCTGACCGCCCGTCCCGCAAGATTCGCAATACCCGGCAGAATACGTGACGCAGTGTCCCTGCCCATTTCAGCTCCATAACCAAACAGTGCGATCGGATTATTGAACAGCATTCTCCTTACCTCCTCAGGACGTGAAAGCACCTTCACCACGCCATCCCTTTCAATCACAGCCTGACATGCGAGACGTCCGCCGCCTGTAATCTGACGTTCTGATAAAAAAGCTTTTTCAACATCTGAAAGCGGTGAAAGAGCGCCTGCTCCCTCCTGAACAGTAACATAGCAGGCCTGGCAGATACCCTGACCGGCACAGACATAACCGACATGACTGTGGTTAACCCTCGCAGCCTTGCCAAGCGTCTGACCAATCGCTGCCTCACAGGGTAAATCGTTAATAAAAAGATTCATGAACGTATATTTTTGGAAATTTTTAAAAAGAAAGCGTGCGTTAATCCAACAAGCCACACCATAAAAAAAAGCATCAGAACAACACGAAAAGGTAAAGGCTCTGTCAAAACCATGAAAACGCCGGAAGAGAACTGATCTGTTACTGATTCTCTTTTTTCATTCTCTCCTGCATTTTCTTCATTAATGACTCCATCTCCTTGCTCTGTTTACCGGGGATGGCATTGTTCATCATCGGTGATTCCGTTTTCACATATCCCGGAGGCACCTCAAACAATGAAGCATCAAGATTCTGCTTGTCAACATTGACCAGCTCGGTAACAATGCCGGATTGGTTCTGCAGGATTTTAACAGGAAATCCCTCTACACCCGCATCTTTCATCCGTTGGGCAAATTTCGGCATATCCTTCTCCTTTGCACTCTGCATTCTTGCATAGGTAAAATAATCAAGAATGTCTTTCGATACCCACATCTCCATCACATTCTTGCCGCGCGTAATACGAACATGGGTGCACGAGTACCCATTCATGGTTTCCTTTCCAAGATTTTCAATGATTGCATCGTCTTTGCCTTCAGAATCCTTCATCCCCTCAACAGCTTTTTTCATCTCATCAGTATCGATCACCGTATAGGTTTTTTCGTTCTCATTGAGAAGATAGAGAAGGTTCGGCGTTTTGGATGGTGAAAGCATAACCATATGCATCCCGGAGGCCATCCCTTTGATATTTGAGGAGGTCTCGGTACGAACGCCCTCCTTTGCAAAAAACAGTTTCATCTCTGTTGAACCTGCTTCAGGAATGGTCGTCTTCATGGTAAGCACGCCTTCAAAGGGCTGAGCGAAAGGAAGAGACGGGCTGCTGATTCCTGACGAAGTCGCATCCGGATTTTGCTTTTTGTCACCACAGGCTCCGAGAGTCAGAAGGACAGAAAAAGCGAAGACGAGAAGTGAATTGAATTTTCGCATGATGAATATCCGTTTATGGTTATGATTCCTCCTCAGATAGACGATATCAACCTGCTTGAGATACTACGGCGATCCGAGAGTTCTGTAGGTATACACAAATGCAATGGTGCCGATTTTTGCGTTCAACCCCATGACTGGAAGAACAAAAAGGCTTCTGGTACCGGACAAAGGGTATGAAACCAGCTGTTCTTCATTGAGACTCAATGAGGGATAGAGGGTGGAAAATAATTTTCCCTGAAGATTCCTGTCTGAAGAAACCTTCACAAACCCCTGAGTGTCCATGAGCATCACAGTGCCGAACCCGTTCTGTTTGATAAGTTCAATAAAATACTGGTCAATCTGATCATAGTTCTCCCGCATGAGCTCACTGCGCACCGCCCAGGCAAGAGCAAGAGAGAACAATCGAATGTCTTTATGCTGCACGTCCGTATAACTTGTCTGAAGAGTTTCAGACATCTCATGCTTTTCAGCCTCAAAACGAAGCTGCTGGTTCCTGAGTTTCTGATCGTCGAGATAACGGGTCAGAAAAATTCCTCCCAGAAGCAGAAGAACAAGTACCGGAATACCGATAACAAGAAAACGGCGCCCGAAAGAGCTTTTCTTTGCTGAAGACTCATCGTTGCGGATGCTGTCCATGAGGTAAAGCGGTTAGGTTGATGGCGTGACAAAACGCTTGAGATAAAAGGCTTCTTTTTCCTGCATCACCTTCCTCTCCTCGTCTTTTTCATCCTGATATCCGGCAAGATGAAGCGCAGAATGGATGGTGACACGCATAAGCTCTTCGTTAAAACTCACCTTGAAGCGCGTGGAGTTCTCCTCAACAGCATCCAGAGAAATATAGAATTCCCCATCAATTTCAGGGCCTTTGCTGTAGGAAAACGTAATGGTGTCTGTTGGATAATCGTGCTGCAAAAACTCTCTGTTGATACGGTGAATCATTTTATTGCCGCAATAGACGGCAACAAGGGACTCAAGGAGAAAACCCTCTTCCTGCAGGACTGTCGTGACAATCCCGGAGAGAAGCGATTCGGAAATATCTCTTCTGGTAGTATTATAGATCTGCAGAGACATAATCAGGAATTTGTAATGGCTTGATCAACGCATCGATATGCTTGAGACTGTTTTTATGCACTCTGAACGTCAGCTCCACGTCTTCATCAAGATACCGTTTGCTGACAACTTCGGTATGTTCGTAAAGATAACCGATAAGCTTGTAGTTCGACACATGGGTACGAATTTTACGCTCCCGGTAGTCGAGCGCAACATGATCGCTGATAATCTCTTTGAGCACGGCGATGTTCAAACCCCGAGCTGCCGACACAAAAACAGCTTCGGGATACTTCAGGCGAAGTGCTCCCAGAACCCCCGGATCTTCAAGCGCATCGATCTTGTTGAAAACATCAATAATGTTATCATGTTCAACACCAAGCTCCCTGAGCGTCTCCCGGACAACCACCATCTGTTCCTCAAAAGCGGGGTGACTGACATCAATCACATGGAGAAGAAAATCCGCCTGCAGCACCTCGTCGAGCGTTGACTTGAAGCTCTCTACAAGATGGTGCGGCAGCTTGCGGATAAAACCCACCGTATCTGAGAGCAGAACAAGTTTGTTGATTTTAAGTTCAAGCCGACGGGTTTTTGTGTCAAGCGTTGCAAAAAGACGATTTTCGGCAAAGGCATCCGCTTCAGGGCAGAGGATGTTCATCAGTGTTGACTTGCCTGCATTGGTATACCCTACCAGAGCAACCCTTGGAATAATCAGGCGTCCGCGAGTCTGGGTATCATGTTGCAGCAGTACCTCACGCAGCTTGCGTTTGAGAAGGGATATCCTGTTTCGGACAAGACGCCGGTCGGTTTCGATCTGGGTTTCACCCGGCCCTTTGCTTCCGATCCCTCCTTTCTGTTTCGATAAATGGGTCCACTGACCTGAAAGCCGGGGCAGCATATACTCAAGCTGGGCAAGCTCGACCTGCATTTTCGCCTGGGACGATTGCGCCCGTATGGCAAAAATCTGCAGGATAAGTCCTGTCCGATCAATCACTTTACACTCGAGAGCCCGTTCGAGATTTCTTGCCTGCACGGGAGTAAGATCGTCATCACAGATAACGATGTCGACAGCATTTTCCTTCACAAAATCAGCAAGTTCATCAACCTTGCCTTTCCCGAGAAAAGAGGCTGGATCTCGCTGTTTTTTCTCCTGGATTATCGACATGAGAACATCAGCTCCTGCCGTATCGGCAAGGAAGGCAAGCTCTTGAAGATACTCTTCCACAAGGGTTCTCGGCAATTCAGGAGGGGAACACAAGCCGATCAGTACGGCCTTTTCCGTCTTCTTCTCATAGCTTGTTATATTCAATCCGGATGATCTTGATGACGTTGATAATAATAATTGCAGGGGTACACCCTGCTGCATTTTGCTATATTACAGGCATTGTTTTATCTTGACAACACCTTTTGTAAACATATTCAGCTTGTAAAAAGTTACATATTTTTAGCTGTCACGGCAACAGTGTCGGAAGTAAATGCCTGATTGCAGGATAAGAGGCCAAATAAAAGCACGAATGTCAGATGAATTACAGCTACAACGGGCAAACCTCCGTCCAGAATGCAGAGAGTCCTGCAACCCTTCAGAACTCTTATAATTACTGTCGCCAGATTTCGAAACATCACGCCAAAACCTTTTATCTGGCCAGTCTTTTTCTTCCAAAAAAACAGCAGAATCCTATTTTCGCCATGTATGCCCTGCTGCGAACAGTGGATGATCTTGTTGACCTTGCCGAAGATAAACTGACCAACGGGCAGATAACCCGTGATGAAATCAATCGATTGCTTGAAGAGTGGAAAATCAGGCTGAGAAACTGTTATGCCGGGCAACCAGGCTCCGATCCGATCATGACGGCATGGTACGACACCATACAGCACTATTCCATACCGCTTGAACTACCGCTCGACCTTATTGACGGCGTGGCCATGGACATCGAATTCAAACCATTTGAAACGTTTGATGATCTCTATGTTTATTGCTACAAGGTCGCATCGGTTGTTGGACTCATGACATCTGAAATTTTCGGTTACACCAATAAAGATGCTCTGCAGCATGCCATTGAACTTGGCATCGCCATGCAATTGACCAATATTCTCAGGGATATCGGTGAAGACATCGACAGGGGAAGAATTTATCTGCCCCGTGAAGATCTCAGGCGGTTCAGTTACACTGAAAAGGAGTTCATGCAGAAAAAAATGAATGGCAACTTTCTCGAACTCATGAAATTCCAGATTAACAGAGCACGACACTATTATCGCTCTTCTGAAAAAGGAATTCCCATGCTTGAAAAAAACAGCCGTTTTGCAGTCATGATCAGCAGTCTGAACTACAGCAATATTCTCAATGCAATCGAAGAGAACAACTACGACGTTTTTTCACAACGGGCTTACCGGTCGTTTTATCAGAAAATAAGTACCATTCCCTATGTCTGGTACAAAACCATGATAACCGGCTGATCACCCGATTTAACGAGCCATCAATAAACAGACCATTGCAGCAAGCATGACGCCTAATGAAAACCCGCAGAATCCTGGGCAGCCCCAGCAGATATCCCTTAACGACCAGATGAAAAGGCGTTTGGAGGAACGGCTCCACCTTGCAGAATCCGGAGTGAATCCATACCCCTGCCATTTTGACGTAACACACTTTTCCGATTCGATCATCACGAACTTTGAGGATGATGCAACCGAAACCGTTTCTGTTGCCGGAAGAATCATGACGATCAGAAAAATGGGGAAAGCCTCGTTTTTCCATCTGCAGGATGCAAACGGCAGAATCCAGATTTACCTGAAAAAAGATGATGTCGGCGAATCCTCCTATCAGACATTCAAGCTGCTCGATATCGGTGATATTGTCGGCGTGAAGGGCTACACGTTTAAAACAAAAACCGGTGAAATATCCGTACACGCCCAGGAATTCTCTTTGCTCAGCAAGTCGCTTCGCCCTATCCCGATAGCCAAGGAAAAAGAGATTGACGGACAGAAAGTAGTCTATGATGCGTTCAGCGACAAGGAACTCCGTTACCGCCAACGCTATGTTGACCTTATCGTCAATCCCGATGTAAAGCAGACCTTTATCAAGCGCTCTGCCATTGTCTCATTCATGCGAGGATTTTTCACCGGACAAGGATGGCTTGAGGTTGAAACCCCGATTCTTCAGCCGATTTACGGCGGTGCGGCGGCACGTCCATTCACGACGCACCACAATGCACTCGACATGCAGCTCTATCTGCGCATTGCCAATGAGCTCTACCTGAAGCGACTTATTGTCGGCGGTTTTGACGGAGTCTTTGAGTTTGCCAAGGATTTCCGCAATGAGGGCATCGACCGTTTTCACAATCCCGAATTCACCCAGGTTGAACTCTACGTTGCATACAAGGATTACGAGTGGATGATGAAGCTGGTTGAAGAGCTTTTTTACCAGGCCGCATGTGCAGTGAACAACTGTGACTCCGTTGTTTTTCTCGGCAACGACATAAGCCTTAAACCTCCGTTCCGAAGACTCACGATAACGGACTCCATTAAAGAGTATTGCGGTATTGATATCAGCGATAAAGATGAACATGAACTTCGATCAATGGCCAGGGATCTTGGGCTTGAGCTTGATCCGAAAATCAGCAGCGGGAAAATCATCGACGAAATATTTGGTGAATTTGTCGAGCCAAAACTTATTCAGCCAACATTTATTACCGATTATCCGATAGAAATGTCGCCTCTGGCAAAGGAACACCGATCCAAACCCGGTTTTGTCGAGCGGTTTGAACTCATTGCCGGCGGAAAGGAACTCTGCAACTCATTTTCAGAGCTGAACGATCCTGTCATTCAGCGTGAACGACTTGAAGCACAGTCAAAACTGCGTCAGAGAGGGGATGAGGAAGCGATGATTGTCGATGAGGATTTCCTTCGGGCGCTCGAATACGGTATGCCGCCATGTGCGGGACTTGGTGTCGGTGTCGACAGGATGGTCATGCTGCTCACCGGTCAGGACTCGATAAGAGATGTCATCTTCTTTCCGCACCTGAAACCGGAATAGCAACCAATCCGGCTGTTTTTTTTAAAGACAAACAGAGCCGTCATGACACTGCGATGCTGGCCCAGGCCTGAAGTTCTCACCCTTTCCGACATAATCGGACAGGGTGAGAATCTCCATACCGAGTTCAAGCGTCTTGTGCACTCTGCGGAAAAAATCGCAAGACCGATCTCGGCTTTTGCCAATACCTCTGGAGGAACTATCCTTATCGGTGTTGACGATGATAAAAGAGTTGTAGGCATTCACAGTGAAAAAGAGACTCTTGAAATTGTCTATGATGCCGTACAACACCATATCGAACCAAGTCCGGTCATAGAAACCTTCATTGAAGAGTTTAAACGTCGAATGATACTGAAGGTGATCATTCCCGAAAGTCCTCATAAACCACATTTTCACATTGAGGAAGCAAGAGACCCGGAAACACTGAAACCTTTATGGAAAAAAAAGGTTTACCTTCGCGAAGGAAGCCACAACCGGGCTGCAACTGAAGAGCATATCGCTCTCTTGCAGTCGCTTCGGGCACCAGTTTCGATATCCTTCGGAAATCAGGAAAAAAAACTCCTTGACTATCTCAAAACGCACACCCGCATTACCGCTGCCGAGTATGGAATACTTGCGGACATTACGATCCATGAAGCAACGGCAACACTGGTTTCACTGGTGAGAACAGGTACCATGAACCTCTGCACCGAGGGAAAAAGCAGCTACTTTACGCTCCCGGACTCCTTGCTGCCGTAATACTCCAGATACCAGGCGACAAACCGCCTGATACCCTCATCGACACTCGTTTCAGGCTTATAACCGATATCGGCTATAAGCTGATCAACATCGGCATAGGTATCAGGAACATCACCGGGCTGCATCGGCAGAAAATTCTTTTCGGCGGTTTTTCCCAACTCCCGCTCAAGCGCTCCGATATAGTCCATAAGGTTCACCGGGCGACTGTTACCGATATTGTAGACCCTCCAGGGCGCTCTGCTCGTTCCGGGATCGGGCTTGAGACCTGTCCAGTCCGGATTTGGTTCGGCTGGATGATCAAGCGTCCTCAGCACCCCTTCGACAATATCATCAATGTAGGTAAAATCCCTTCGATGGTTTCCGAAGTTGAACACCTCTATCGGTCTGCCGGCAAGAATAGCTTCGGTAAAGAGAAAAAGCGCCATATCCGGTCGTCCCCATGGGCCATATACTGTAAAAAAACGCAACCCGGTTGAGGGAATGCCATAAAGATGACTGTAGGTATGAGCCATCAGCTCATTTGCCTTTTTGCTTGCAGCATACAGTGACAAAGGATGATCAACATTGTCATGTACTGAAAACGGCATGGATTCGTTTGCGCCATAAACTGAACTCGAAGAGGCATAAACCAGATGCTCTATACCGTTATGGCGACAACCCTCAAGAATATTCAAAAAACCCTGGATATTGCTGTCAATATAGGAGTATGGATTGATGAGTGAGTAGCGCACCCCGGCCTGAGCCGCAAGATTGATCACCCTGTCAAACCTGCTGGTATTAAAAAGCTCTTCCATACCTGTCCGATCGGCAAGATCCATTTTCACAAAACAAAAGGCATCTTCCGACTCAAGCTGAGCAAGACGGGACTCTTTAAGATGAACATCATAGTAATCATTCATATTATCAAGACCAGTAACCCTGTCGCCTCTGTCAAGCAGCCTCCGGCAAACATGAGAACCGATAAATCCAGCCGCACCGGTAACCAGTACATTCATTGATGCTGAGTATTTTAAAGTTGCAGAAAGCGTCGGCATTACCGACAGCCCCAAAAAAAAGAAGATACATAAAAAGAACTATCCTCTATCGGCAAGGGCAAACAGAAAACATGCAAAAAAGCAAACCGCAAAAAGCTCATCAGCATCCCTTTTTAATAAGGCCCAAGAAAAAAATCATCACATTATCTTCATAAATGTATTTTTTTTAGGCTATTTCTATTTTTATCCGAATATTTTTAAGTATATAGCTATTAATAAAGATCGCATCTGATTTGATCGGCTGAGTGCAGAACAAATCAGATGCGAATCTCTGCAACAAGAGGCGTATTTCGAAAACAAGAAGACACCCAAGCGTATGAGCCGCTTTTTCGAACGATATGAAGCTGAGCCGGGCCGGTTTTTTGACGAGGTGATCTCGCATGAAGGCAGACCGCGCGCTCACTACGACAAACTGCTTCACCGTTTCAGCCAGTTCTCATCAGATGACATCAAGGCCCGCCGCCAGATTCTCAATATTTTTTTCCGCAATCAGGGAATCACCTTTACGGTGTATGGCCTGGAAGAGGGCATTGAACGGATTTTCCCTTTCGATATGGTTCCAAGGGTACTGCCTGCCCATGAGTGGAAAATCATTGAAAAAGGTCTGGAGCAGCGCATAACCGCACTGAACAAGTTCCTGCGCGACATCTACCACAATCAGAAAATCCTGAAAGACAAGGTTATTCCTGCGGAGCTGGTTCTTGGAAGCCAGCACTTCAGGCGTGAGTTCATCGGAGTCAATCCCCCTCTCGGCATTTATGTTCATGTTGCAGGAAGCGATATTATCCGCGACAAAGAGGGGCACTACCTGGTGCTTGAAGACAATCTGAGAACACCGAGCGGGGTTTCCTATATGCTTCAGAACCGGCAGGCCATGAAGCGTGCATTTCCCGTGCTGTTTGAAAAATATCAGGTGCGGCCAATTGAGAACTATCCCCAGGAACTGCTCCGCACCCTGCAGGAAATAAGCCCGGTTTCACGCCGCGAACCGAACGTTGTGCTGCTCACTCCGGGTATCTACAACTCAGCGTATTTCGAGCACAGTTTTCTTGCCCGGCAGATGGGTATTGAGCTGACTGAAG
>JAAXUM010000140.1 GCA_013336025.1 Chlorobiaceae bacterium | reverse complement strand
GTTCTTCTCGATCTCTCGGAAAGTCTTGCCTCCCGTTTCGGGATAAAAAAGTCTGCGACTATCCGAAACATCCTCCTGATCCCTCTGTCTGCACTGGTGGCACTTACCCTTATATGGTACTTTGTGCCTCCGATTGAAGCGATCCAGGGGCTTTTTACATCCCTGCCCGTTACGGCATTCTTTCTTGTTCTCTGGACAGCAAGTTATCTCGAACTTGCTTTTCTCGGCAGAAAATTCTGCACCTCTGTCTGCCCCTACGCCATGCTGCAGAACGCACTGTTCGACAATGACACCCTTGTCATCGAGTATGACCGTTCGCGTGACGACACCTGCATGAAATGTGATGAATGTGTCAGAGCCTGTCCCGTGGGCATTGATATCAAACAGGGACTCAGTACCCGATGTATCGCCTGTGCTGAGTGTATTGACGCCTGCCTGCTCATGAGCGAAAAACGCAATCTTCCGCCATTTCCTGACTACAAAGGTCGCCTGATACGTCCAAAAACATTCTGGATGGGCGGCATTACTCTGGCAACTGGATTCATGCTCATCATGCTGCTCGCTCTGCGACCCATGGCTGATTTTCTTATAACGCGTGATCAGGAATCTCTGCCTGAAGGATTAAACCGTTACTCCTGGACAATCTATAACAACAGCGGAAAAACTCTCGATCTTGAACTTTCAGCAGTTCCTGACGTTACCATTATCGGAGAACACCGGGTAATGGTGAAGCCTTTTCAGTTAATGCGCGGAAAAGTGCTTCTTAAAGCCAAGGGCAGACCGCAACAGGTCCGCTTTACCCTTAAAGGCAGCGGAATTTCGATCAGCAAGAAAACCGGTTTTCTATGAAGGTTTTTCTCATCTTTCTTTACATACTCTTTCTGTTTGCCATGGCAAGCGGTATCATCATTGCCTACCAGCAGGCTGAAGGTCTTGTTGAAAACAACTACTACGAAAAAGGCTCTGCTTACTTTCATGAAAAGGCAGAAGAATCATCAAGCAAACTTGCCATCTCTCATCCCGACTCTCTAAGGAAAGGAAAAAACGATGTACGCATAAAAATCACCGCTCACGGCAAACCGCTTGAACATGCCGTCGTCACGCTCTTTATCGGCAATCTCTCCAAAAAGAAATTCGACACCTCCCTTTCGATGTATGAAACAACACCCGGCATCTACCAGGCACAAGCGATGATTCCCTTCAACGGAGTCTGGCTGGTACGGGTGGATATGGCAAAAGAAAAACTGAAAACCAGCAGAAAATGGTTTATAGAAATCAACTGATAAAAGGATGCCTTGCACTTTTTCTTCTTGTCATCCTTTCCGGATGGATATTTCCCGCAACGGAGAAGCCTGACTGCGACATTCATCAAGGACCATGCACAAAAAAAGCGGGAACAACCACGGTTACATTCGAAATCTCACCCAGACCGGTGCGTCATATGGAGGAGCTGCTGTTCTCCGTCACCGTCAGGCCATGTTCAGACCTGCCCGATAACCTTCTGCTCAATCTCTCAATGCCTGGAATGGATATGGGAAAAAACCAGGTATCACTCGTTAAAAAAAACAACTGCCTTTACCAGGGAAAAGGCATTATTGTAAAATGCAAAAGCGGCAGAAAACTATGGAAAGCAACGCTGCTTTCGCCCGGACTGAACAACCCTGCCTTCACCTTTGATGTCAGAGACTGAACCTTCCGGTTCTGAAAAAATCCGCTGCGACCACTGCCTGCGGGAAATGCCGCGAACATCCGCGGTAACTGCCGATATCGATGGATCGACAAAGCAGTTCTGCTGCCACGGCTGTCTGGGGGTTTACGAGATCATTCATCATGCCTCACTTGAATCGTTCTATCAACAGCGATGCGAATGGCAGCCGGGCTCACCCGCTTTTGAAAAAACCGATACGGCACCGTTCGCCGCTTCAATTGTAAAAACAGCCGATGTTCACCGCATAGACATGCAGCTTTCAGGAATACGATGTGCATCATGCGTATGGCTTATTGAAAAATACCTTTCAAAACTTGAGGGAGTCCGATCCGTCCGGGTAAACTATGCCACAAACCGGTCTGCCATAAGCTGGAACCCCGGGCAAATTGAACTTGAGAAGATTCTCGACGCCCTGCACGCTCTCGGCTATTCTGCCCGACCCCTGCGAAACGGCGGAACGACGGAGAGCCTTGCTCTGGAAAAACAGGAGCTCCTGCTCCGCTTCGGGACTGCGGGATTCTTTTCCATGCAGCTTATGCTGATTGCCGCCGCACTCTATGCCGGTTTTTTTCAGGGCATTGAAAAGGAGTACCGACTTCCCTTTCAGCTCATCTGCTGGGCACTGGCCACCCCTGTCCTGTTTTATTCAGGCTTCCCGTTTCTCCGGGGAGCACTCCGGTCGATTCGCTCACGCAACCCGAATATGGATCTTCTGGTTGCTCTCGGTTCTCTCTCTGCCTACCTTTACAGCATAGCCATGATCCCGCTCGGCGGAGAGGTGTTTTTCGATACCTCAGCCATGATTATCACCTTCATCCTGCTTGGCCGATTTCTTGAAGCCGGTTCACGGCTCAAGGCAGGCAATGCCATTGCCGCACTTGCCGACCTGCAACCGCAAACGGCTCTGCAGGTTCTCGAAAACGGAAAAAGAGAAACCGTCTCACTCGAACAGCTCCATACAGGCAGTATCATCGAAATCATTCCCGGTAAAAAAATTCCTCTCGACGCTACGGTTATTGAGGGAGAAGCGGAGATCAACGAGTCGATGCTTACCGGTGAGTCCCGTCCGGTCATGAAAACACCCGGAAGCAGCATCTTTGCAGGAACCATCAACAGCAACGGCCATCTCCTTGCCCGCGTTACAGGCAGTGCAGGCAACACCCTTCTTGCAGGCATCATCAGGACTGTCGAAGATGCCCAGTCGCGAAAAGCTCCATCGCAATATCTTGCCGACAGGGTTGCAGGGTACTTCGTTCCGGCCATCCTCCTGCTTGCTCTCCTGACCTTTCTCTACTGGAACCAGGTTACCGGCAGCACCGTTACCGCACTTATGAACGCCGTTTCGGTACTCGTTATCGCCTGCCCATGCGCTCTCGGTCTGGCTACCCCTCTGGCTATTCTTGTCGGCACGACAGCCGCAGGGAAAAAAGGAATCCTTATCAAAGGAGGCGATATTTTTGAAAGCATCTCAAAAACAACCACCGTTATCTTCGACAAAACAGGCACCATCACAAGAGGCACTCCGTCGATCACCGACCTGCAGGATTTCAGCACCTGCAAAAGTTTTCTCCAGCACGCAGCATCGATTGAGTCCCTCTCCGAACACCCCGCAGGCAAAGCGATTGCCGGACACTGGAACGGCAATATCCTCAAGGTCGAGGGCTTCCGGGCATTTCCTGGCGAAGGTGTATCCGGCATGATCAACGGACAAAGATGGTATGCCGGATCACCGGCATTCATGCAGAAAAACAACGTCATACTCAGCAAAGAGCACCTGAATAAAGCATCCTCACTCGAAAACGAAGGAAAAACGATCGTCATGATTGCATGCAACACCATACCTGCCGGGATAATCGGCCTCATAGACGAAATTCGCGACGATGCAACTGAACTGCTTGCAGCACTTCGCAAGAGAGGTCTCAGGATCATGATGCTGACAGGCGATAACCGTGGTGTAGCTAACCGAATAGCCTCCCGATGCGGCATTACAGACATGCAGGCGGAACTCGGTCCGGAGGAAAAAGCATCGGTCATACGAAACCTGAAATCCTCAGGAAAAAACATCATGATGGTCGGAGACGGCATCAACGATGCACCAGCACTTACAGAAGCCGATACCGGGATAACACTTGGAAGCGCCACAGGCATAGCCCTTGAATGCGCAGGAGTTGCCATCCTTACCGACAGGCTCTTGCTGATCGATACCCTCATCGCCCACTCGAAGAAGTGTTTTTCCATCATCCGCCAGAACCTGCTCTGGGCGTTCCTCTACAATCTTGCTGCCGTGCCTCTTGCCATATCGGGAATGCTCCACCCGATTGTTTCCGCAATCCTGATGGCATCAAGCTCACTCATCGTAGTCAGCAACTCCCTGCGCCTGCAGAAAACCGGAACATAAACCATGGACAGTATCTACTACCTTATCATGATCGGTTTTTTCTTTGGCACTGCCGCATGGCTGCTCTTTATCTGGGCGGTCAGAAGCGGACAGTTCGACGACCCTGAAGCGCCAAAGTACCGGATGCTTGACGACGACGACGATGAGCCTGTAAAACCAGCAAGACCAACAACGAAAAAAAAACCATGAACAGCATATTTCTCGCCATGTTCATCTCCGGTCTTGCCGGAGGATTTGGCCACTGCATCAGTATGTGCGGGCCGGTTGTTGCGGCCTTCAGCGTAGGTGAAACCCGTCAGGGGATACTCCACCACCTGCTCTACAACCTTGGACGTATCACCACCTACACCATACTCGGGGCCATTGTCGGCCTCTCCGGCTCATTTCTTGTGCTTGCCACGGCAATCGAAAAGTTCCAGAACATCATCACGCTCATTGCCGGTATCTCCATCATCATGATGGGGCTTGCCACCGCCGAATGGCTGCCTCTGCCCAAACAGCTCACCACCTGCTCAACCGGGGGTTCAGTAATTCAGCGAATCATGGTGCTCTTTAAGGCTCCACGATCCATCGGCACCTGGTACCCGATGGGCATTGTTCTCGGCTTTCTCCCCTGCGGACTCACCTATACAGCCCTTCTGGCCGCCGCAAGAGCCGCCATGGAGGCACGCCACCCCTTTGCAGGAATGCTGCAAGGAGCCTTGATGATGATGCTCTTCGGCATCGGCACCGCACCTGCTTTGATTCTGGTTGGAAAAGTAGTGAACACCATCAGCAATAATACAAAAAAATGGTTTTACCGCTTGGCCAGCCTGATTATGATTGCAACGGGGGTATGGTTTGTTGTGTCGGGGTTGTGAGGAGAAATGTTAACAACCTTGAGCGAAAGGCATCAATCGTTGCAATGATTGAATCAGTTCAAAACGACCCAATGCTTTGACATCTCCTTACATGCAACAATCTCCGAAACAAGGGGAACTCATTGCACTCAGGAACGATTTCCTTACAAACCGCACCCGTTGCATCAAACCCTTTTATTATGTACACTATTACGGTTTTTATCAGAAAAACGAACACTCATGAACCATGAATATTGACCGGCGTCTCTTTCAGTTGCTTAAAGAAGAACGGACGCCGTTTATCTTTTCGATCATTGCAGGAATCCTTGCGGCCACCATGCTGGTAGCACAGGCATATTATCTCAGCCAGATTATTGACAGCGCCTTTATACAGAAGAGCGGGATGGAGAGGCTTTTCCTGCCGCTCGGTCTCTTTGCGCTTTTCAGTATTTTTCGCATGGCGTTTAACTGGTTCTCCCATACCGAAGCGAACCGTGGTACGCTTATTATCCGTGAAAAAGTCTTCACCCGGCTGACCGCCACAGTCGGCGCTCTGGATCGATTTGGCATAGATCGGGCCGAGAGCGCCGAC
>JAAXUM010000377.1 GCA_013336025.1 Chlorobiaceae bacterium | reverse complement strand
CATCGCCGTATCTGCTGGCGGCTCCAACCACGGAACTGGTATCATGGATAGCAATTGCAGCCCAAAGCCCGAACTGTTTTTGTGTCATGTGGAGCATCGCGCCTGCTTCAGGAAAGAGAAACAGCGCGACAGCGTTGAGGATAAAGATGGTGCCGAGAGCTACGGAGGTTTGCTGCTCGTCTGCATCGATGACTGGAGCGATAGCTGCAATGGCACTGCCGCCGCAGATCGCGGTACCTGAAGCGATCAGCCAGGAGGTTTTTTTTTCTATACCAAGAAATTTTCCCGCCAATCCTCCGATGAGAAGGGTGCCGGCTATGGATGCAACCGTCAACAGCATGCCCTCTCTGCCAACGTTGAGTGCACTCTGGAAATTTATACCAAAGCCGAGGCCAACCACCGATGCCTGCAGGAGAGTGGATGTAATGGTATGGCTGTTTTTTCTGAAAGGATTGCCGGTTACCTGAGCGGCTATCAAGCCGAGAAAGAGTGCCAGAGGGGGCGATGCCCAGGGAGTAAGACAAAAAAGCGCGAGCAGCAGAAAGATGATCTCACGAATGGTAATGCGTTTTTCCAGAAAAGCTGTGATCTGAGCGACTCCGGAAATTTGTAATCTCGCTTCTCTTTTTGCTGTATTGTTCATTACGGGGGCTCCTGAATGTGATTTTTTTCAATACCATGATCTCTTGCAGCAAAAGATTGTTAAATCATCGTTCCTGGGCCAATCATAAAAAGTGATTGCGGATAACCGTTTGTTATTGGTCGTCTTCCGTTTGCATGACGGGAGCGTTTTCCGCTTATGCTTCAGTGCGAAGCGAGCAGTACGTCCCGGTAATTCTGAACGGCAAACCATTTGAACACGCCGGGCAGTCCTCCATCATCAGCATGAAGGGTGATAAAAAGAAATTGGCGGTGTATCGAAAGTTTTTTTATGCTGATAATTTTAAGAGAACCGTTTTCGATTTCGTTGATAACCGCATGCTGACTGATGAATGCCATACAGTGCGAATGCATCAGATAGGATTTTATCGCTTCGGAGCTGCCAAGGTACATTTCTACCGAAAGATCAGATAGTTTGATTCCCGTGTTTTTCAAGGCATGGGTTACCACTTCAAGGGTTCCTGAACCTGGTTCACGCAGAAGCAGCGGAATTGAAAGAAGCTCATCTGGCCGGATTTCATCTTTTTTAGTGAGGGGATTTTTTGTGCTGCCCACCAGAACAATTTCATCGCGGGCAAAGGGTGTGTAGTTGATTTCCCTGCGTTTTGAGTCTCCTTCGATAATGCCCAGTTCGATTTCCTTTCGCAACAGAGCCTGTTCAATCTGCTCTGTGTTCGCGTTGAGCATATGCAGCTGAACATCCCGGTAGATGCCGTGAAAGCGAGCAAGAAGCGGCGGAAGCACATACTGGGCGAGCGTGGTGCTTGCGCCAAGGTTAAGCGTACCTCTGCGGGATTCATGAAGCAGACTGATTTCATACTCCAGTTGTCTGGAAATATCGCGCAGTATTGATGTGTGTTTAAGAACCATCAGTCCGCCCTGGGTCAGTGCTATTCTGTTGCCGGTGCGCTCAAACAGCCGAAGCCTGAACTGTTTTTCAAGTTCCTTGACATGCTTTGTGACGGCAGGCTGGGTAATGCAAAGCTCCTCGGCAGCTTTTGTAAAGCTCAGGCGACGGGCAACGGTGTCAAAAACTTTCAGGCGATAGTCAAACACTGGCAGTATGGTTTACAATTTGATGACAAGGGGATTGAATGCTTTTGAGGCAACAAGAACCTCGTCGCCGACCTTGAGGGTTTCGAAATCATTCCGGCTCAGCACGACTTCAACCAGCTCATTTCCCGCACCGATAACGGCCAGATAGATGCAGTCAACCTTGCGGATACTCAGGATGGTGCTTGCAAAAGAAAATTTGTTTGAGGTGGTTCGATCAAGAAAAACCTCAAGAGGGCTTCCCGTGCGCATTATCCTTCCCCGGTCAATAACGGTTATCCTGTCGGAGAGTTTGAACACCTCCTGTTTGTCATGGGAAACAAGAATGGTTGTCAGCCGGAACCGTTTGTGAAAGGTCATGATTTCATTCTGAAGCTTGAGACGGGTGTTCTGATCAAGTGCTGATA
>JAAXUM010000139.1 GCA_013336025.1 Chlorobiaceae bacterium | reverse complement strand
CTGAGGGTGAAAAGCGTGGGTCTACAGCAGTTGATGTAGGCAATGCCGGAATCTTTGATTATTTCAGGTATGTGTTTCGTGAGGGCAGCGATGACCCCGGAGGTGAAGATGAGCAGTACTATACCGGAAAGATAAAAAACCCGAAGGTGACTTATCGTGAGTGGCGTACCTATCAGATGTCGGATCATCTGCCGATGTGGCTTGAACTCAGAACCGATTTTGGAATCGACTACCTTTCCGGAATTGTTGCAGAAACCTGACGGTATGGTTGTGCTGTCGCGCCTGGCAGTATTGGCGTTTCCGGGAGGTTTTTTCCTGTACTGATTTTTTTAGTGGCAAGTTATTATTTTATATAAGTATAAGGGTTTCATGGCCATATGTTTTTATCGTGAAGTTATGTTTCAGGACAAAGATTGACGAGTTGTTTTACCTGAATGGTAAGGTTCCGGAATCGGGGGATTGTGTTAATTTATTGCAACCATGATGAAAGGAAGAGCTTTTTAACTTATTGTGGATCGCTGTTTGAATGAGAGGAGTCCTGAATCCCGACATGTCGGGAAATCGCGGAACAAATAAACAGGGGTGCTCAGAAAAGATGTGTATTGTATACTTTGTTCGTTTTTATCAATTTTTTATTACGTGATGTTATGCCTGTTTTTCTCATCTCATCTTCCATTAACTCTATCAAAGAACTTGTTCCGGTATTACAGACGGCTATCGGGCCTATGATACTTATTTCAGGTCTTGGTCTTCTTCTTCTGACCATGACGAACAGACTTGGCCGTATCATTGATCGTTCACGATTGCTGCTTCATGATCTCGAATCCAATCCTGAATCGTATGTCATGAGAATCAACAGCGAAGTAGCGATTCTCTGGAAGCGTGCCCGCTATATCAGAATCTCGATTCTTCTTGCCTGCATGACCTGTCTGGGTGCATCGTTTCTTATTATTCTTCTCTTTCTTTCAGTGCTTGTCAATCTGGATATTCCGCTTATTGTTTCGGGTATTTTTATTGTGAGTATGTTCTGTCTGATTTTTTCGCTGGTCTTTTTTCTCTTTGATGTGAATCTTACCCTTGCTGCTCTGAAAATCGAGCTGCGCAGTCATGAGAAAAAACATCTGATTCTTGAAAAACCCTTGTCCTGAAAACGGTGTTCAAATTTTCTATTCTGATGAATAAAATGTCTCTGTCATTAGCGGTTATTTTTTTATCGCTCTTTTTTTTCAATGCGGGCTCAGCCGGAGAGGGAAAAAAAATAATCAGAACAGGTGAAGAGTACTATGCCAATGGCGCATTCACTGAGGCGGTTTCGACGTTTGACAAGGCTATAGCATTGGATCCCCGGAATTTCGATGCCTATCTGGCACGGGGCAAGGCCCTCTATAAGCTCAAGCGTTATCGGGAGGCAATTGCCGACTATACAAAAAAGTTGGAGATAACCAGTGATTGTGCACGAGCACACTACCATCGCGGGCTTGCCTATGTTGAGCTGCATGAGTTTGAGAAGGCTCTGGCAGATTTTGATGAGGCGGTCAATATCCGTTCCTCCTATAGCAACGCTCTCTTTTCACGAGGGAAAGTGAAATACCAGATGAAGGATACGACCGGAGCGATGAAAGATATGCGCGTTGCGGCTGAAAATGAAAACATTGACGCTGCAGAGTGGCTTAAAAATCACTGAGTGTGGCACGCAGTTCCTTACCCTCTCGGATGAAACGTTTTATGGACCTCCTTGATAAAGGATCGGTCGATATGCGTGTAGAGCTGTGTTGCGAGGATGGAGCTGTGCCCGAGCATTTCCTGAACGGCGCGTAAATCCGCTCCGCCTTCAAGGAGATGCGTTGCAAAGGTGTGCCGGAGAGTATGGGGGCTTATTTTTTTTTCTATACCGCCAAGTATCGCATACTCCTGCACCATCGAGTAAATTGCCATGCGCGAGAGTTTTATTCCTCTTGCATTGAGGAAAACGTGGTCGTGCGAGTTTCTGTTGACGAGCCCTGTACGCAGTTCCGTTCGGTACCGGTTGATGCAGTTTATGGCCGAGTGACCGATCGGGACAAGACGCTCTTTTGATCCTTTGCCGAATATTCTTACAAAACCAGCTTCAAGAAAAAGGCTCTGTTGCTGCAGCTCAGTCAGTTCACTTACCCTTACGCCGGTTGCGTAAAGAAACTCGAGGATAGCCTTGTCCCGCAGGAGATATTTTCCCGGCGGATTCTGCAGCAGTGGAGCTTCAAGCAACCGGAGGGTTTCTTCAACCGTCAGGACGGCAGGGAGGTTTTTTGCCTGTTTTGGCTGGTGAACGTTTTCAGCGGGATTTGACTCAAGCAGATGTTCGATGACAAGAAACCGGAACAGGGAGCGAATCGCGGAAATGTTTCGTGCAATTGTTGCGGGTTCAAGTCCTGTTTCGTGAAGTTCGCTGATAAACTGCCGGATATCGGTGGCTGTGACAGATGCAATCGGCTTCATGGCATCCTGCACGGTGAGCAGGAAGCGATGAAGGTCGTTGCGATACGATACTCTTGTATTTCCCGAAAAATTCCGTTCGATCAACAGATGGTTCAGAAAATTCTCAAGATAGATCGAGTAAGGTTTATTGAGAGGCTTCATGCCTGCAGTGCGTTTTTTCGTAACCGTTGAGCAAATCCTCCGTCAAATCCGGGATGCTCTCCCGGAAGGGTAAGGATTGAACCCTTTTGAGCCACGCTCATCCTGAACGGTTCAGGGAGAGATCCGAAAGATGTGTCTATAGAAAATTCCGGATGACGACGAAGAAAAGCTTCTATTTGCAACTCGTTTTCTTCCGGCTCTATCGAGCAGGTTGCATAGAGCAGAATTCCGTTTACCGGCAATATCGAAGCGGCATGGTCAAGCAGTTCTCTCTGGAGTGTTACCAGCTCCTGAAGCATCTTTACAGAGAGTCTCCAGCGGAGTTCGGCGCGTTTCTGCAAAACTCCGGTTCCTGTGCATGGCGCATCAAGCAGCACTGCCTCGGCGATTTTTTCCGGAACAAATGATCGGGCATCGGCACTGATGGTTGTGATGATCGTAATACCGAGCGCTTCAGCATGCTGTCTGGTTTTTTCGAGTTTTTCATTTGATCGATCAACGGCGATGATTGATCCCCTGTTCTGCATCAGTTCAGCCAGGAACGTGGCTTTGCCTCCCGGTGCAGCACACAGATCAATGACCCTGCTTTCTGGTTCGGGGTTGAGCAGCAGGCATGCAAGACCCTGTGTGGGATTCTGAACAGTCAGCTTTCCCTGTTTCAGGCAGGCTTCAAACCCAGAGAACTCTTTTGAGAGGAAAAAATTTCCAGTCATGCACCTTTCCTGAGGAAAGGATGAATGTACAGGATCGGCAAAGAATTCATCGGGTGTTTGTTTCAATGTATTGATCCTGAATCCGAAAAGGGGGGCTTGGTTGTTGTACTTCATGGCAACAAGAGTGGGTTCCATGCCATAAACGGCGCTCCATCGATCGATCAGCCACTCTGGATGGGAGTATTGCACCGAAAGTCGCTCCATATCATCACATGCTTTCAGCCACTCATCCAGCAGTACTTTTTCAGGGGTGATCTTTCTCAAAACACCGTTGACAAGTTTTGCCATACGCTCACCCTTGTACTTTCTTGCAAGATGCACACATTCACTGACCGCAGCCCAGTCAGGGATTTTTTCCAGAAAGAGCAGTTGATAGACGCCGAGCCGCAGGATATTCTGCAGAACAGGGGCTGCTTTTTCAAACCGATGGTGGTAGAATTTTGAAATAATAAAATCGATCTTCCTGCGCATTCGCAGGACACCATTTACCAGCTCTGTGGTCAGCGCCCGGTCTTGTCTGTTCATGGTTGCCCTGTCGAGTATGGCGTGTACTATCCGGTCTGATTTTTCCTTGCCGGGTTCAAGCGTCTGCAATGCCTTGAGGGCAGCTTCTCGTGCATTCATAAGGTCATAAAAATAGATTTCCTGCGCTCCGGCAGGGAAGTTGACTTGTAAAATACTATTCCCTGTTGTAGATTAATGCGGATATATGTTCTTTTTAATATTTTACGCTGTCATCGAGAAAGGTGGAGGGACTGGCCCTGAGAAGCCTTGGCAACCGTCATTGCAATATGATTGGTGCCAATTCCATCCCGGATTACTGGCCGGGAGAGATGATGGTATGCATGCCTTTTTGCATTTTCATACCGCTCTTCGCCCTTCGTTCTCTTTATTCCCCGTCAGATTTCTTTTCTCGTGACGTACAGCGTCAATCAATAATGTAAGTTTGTTATGAGCAAGTTACCATCTTCCTGCAGGTTTGAGACGTTGCAGGTTCATGCCGGCCAGGAGCCCGATCCAACCACGAATGCACGTGCGGTACCGATTTATCAGACAACATCCTATACGTTTGACAGTGTGGCGCACGGTTCTGATCTTTTTGCTCTCAAGGCGTTTGGCAATATCTATACCAGGTTGATGAACCCGACTACCGATGTTCTCGAAAAGCGTGTTGCTGCGCTTGAAGGGGGAGCGGCAGCGCTGGCGGTTGCAAGCGGACATTCTGCACAGTTTATTGCTATCACCAACCTCTGTCAGGCGGGTGACAATATTGTTTCGTCAAGTTACCTCTATGGTGGAACCTATAATCAGTTCAAGGTTACTTTTCCTCGCCTTGGTATCAAGGTGAAGATCGTTGAGGGTCAGAGTCCTGAAGCCTTCAGGGCGGCTATTGATGAACAGACCAAAGCGCTCTACGTAGAATCGATAGGCAATCCGGCATTTCATGTTCCTGATTTTGAGGCTTTGTCCGGGCTTGCCCGAGAGCACGGTATTCCGCTTATCGTGGACAATACATTCGGGTGTGCCGGGTATCTTGCCCGCCCGCTCGATCACGGTGCTTCGATTGTAGTGGAGTCAGCCACAAAATGGATCGGCGGTCATGGAACTTCAATGGGCGGCATTATCGTTGATTCGGGAACGTTCAACTGGGGTAACGGGAGATTCCCCGACCTCACCGAGCCCGATCCCTCCTACCACGGCCTGAAGTACTGGGAGGCCCTGGGCAGCCAGGCCTACATCCTCAAGATGAGGGTCACGCTGCTGCGCGACATGGGCGCCTGCCTCTCGCCGTTCAACTCCTTCCAGATCCTGCAGGGGCTGGAGACGCTGCACGTGCGCATGCCGCGCCACGTGGAAAACGCCCGTGCCGTCGCCTCCTGGCTGGAGCGCCATCCCCTGGTGAGTTGGGTCAACTACCCGGGCCTCGCCAGTCACCGGGATCACGCCAATGCCCGCAAATACCTGCCAAAGGGGGAGGGGGCCATCATCGGTTTCGGTATCAAGGGGGGAGTCGAGGCCGGCAGGAGATTCATCGACAACGTGAAGCTGCTCTCCCATCTGGCCAACATCGGCGACGCCAAGTCGCTGGTCATCCATCCGGCCTCCACCACCCACCAGCAGTTGTCCGCGGAGGAACAGCTGGCCAGCGGCGTGTCGCCGGACTTCATCCGGCTTTCCATCGGCCTGGAGAACATTGACGACATCATCGCCGATATCAGCCAGGCGCTGGAG
>JAAXUM010000376.1 GCA_013336025.1 Chlorobiaceae bacterium | reverse complement strand
GTATGGACTGTGCTGTTGCGAAGCATCTTCTGGCAGATGACGACGAAGAGGGATCCGTGATGGATATTCTTGCTTTTCATGATTACAGCTCCTTTGATATCAACCCTGACCTCAGGGCGGTTATCGACTCCTACCCGAAAATCACCCTTATCGCCTGGTCGCTCGGAGTCTGGGCTGCTGCTCATGCTGCTTTGCCCCGTGTTGACAGCGCTGTTGCGCTCAACGGGACCCTCTGTCCACTAAGCGAGCGGCACGGCATTTCACCGGAGGTTTTTTCTGCAACACGTGAAGGATGGAGTGAGCAGAACCGAAGCCGGTTTTACCGGCGGATGTGCGGCAGCGGGGAAACGCTCGATCACTTTCTCTCCATGGCCCCATTCCGATCTCCGGCCAGCCAGAAAGAGGAGCTTGGTTTTCTCGAAGAGAGCATCCGCTCGCAGGGAAGTTCCCGGTTTCCATGGCGTTACGATCAGGTCATTATTGGCCAACGAGATATGGTTTTTCCTTTTCAACGCCAGATTGCCGCCTGGGAAGGCTATCGGGTGAGCGTTGTTGAGGGGCTGCCCCATTTTCCTTTTTTTCATCTCAAGAGTTTCAGGGAGGTTATCCGGTGCTGCAAGTGATAGATAAAGGCCTTGTGCGTGAGCGGTTTTCCAGAACCCTTCACTCCTACCGCAGCAATGCCACGGTTCAAAATGCTATGGCGGTTGAGCTTGCGCGCCTGATCTGCCGTGAAGAGCCTTCGTGCAGGTTCGGGCGGGTGCTTGAAATCGGAGCCGGTACAGGCGCCTTTACTGCCGAACTTCTGAAGCGATGCAGGATATCGCTCTATGTTGCAAACGATCTTGTGGGTGAGAGTCATCGGTATATATCGAGAGAGATTGAACAGTGTCGGCCTGAAACGTTTCGTTTTCTTGAGGGTGATGTTGAAACCTTGACAGAACTTCCCGATAGGCTTGACCTTGTGGTCTCAAATGCGTCCCTCCAGTGGCTCAGCGATCTTGAGGGATTTTTCCGGAAAGTTGCGGCATTGCTCAAGCCGGGAGGACTCTTTGCCTTTACGACGTTCAGTTCCGGCAATATGCAGGAACTCGCATCAATTCAGCAGGTCGGGCTTGCCTATCCCTCTTCTCTTGAACTTGAGCGTTTCGCATCGGTTTCTTTCACCCCGCTCCTGATCCGTGAAGATCGAAAGAGGCTTGAATTCAGCTCTCCTGAGGAGGTGCTTCGCCACCTGAGCCGAACCGGCGTGAATGGTATTGCCCGTCATGCATGGACAAAAAGCAGCTATGAAAAATTTCTGCATCGATACAGGGCGGATTTTTCCTCCGGCGGCAAGGTTTACCTTACCTACCGTCCGCTCTACTGCTGTTTCAGAAAGCGTTTATCATGAAAGGGAGCGTAACGGCAATATCCGGTATCGGCACCGGGGTAGGAAAAACCGTTGTGACGGGTCTTCTGGCTCAAGGGCTTCAGCAATACGATCGAAAAGTGGTGACGCAGAAAATTGTGCAGACCGGTTGTACCGGAATCTCTGCCGATATTCTTGAACACCGGCGTTTGATGGGATCTTCCCTTCTCGATGAAGATCATGCCGGGGTTACCTGTCCCTACACGTTCAGTTATCCTGCATCGCCGCATCTTGCCGCCCGGCTTGATGGTGCTGAAGTTGAGGTGATGAACCTCAGGAGGGCAACGTTTATCCTGCAGAAGCAGTTTGAGCATGTTCTTCTTGAAGGAGTTGGCGGCCTGCTGGTTCCCCTTGCGCCCGATCTCCTGTTTGCGGATTATATCAGGGATGCCGGGTATCCGCTCATTCTCGTTACCGCAACAGGACTGGGGAGCATCAATCATACCCTTATGTCGCTTGAGGCATGTATTGCAAGACGCATCACCATCAAGGGGGTTATCTGCAACCGATTCGGGGAAACCGATACCATTATCGGTGACGACACGGTTGATATCACGAGACATTACCTGAGTAAATACGGGATAAACGCACCATTGTTCACTCTTTCCGGAAATGCGTTGGATCGCGGGTGTATCGAAACTCTTTTTTTCTGACCAACGTTACCGGATAAGGATCAATGACCCAGCCTATTCCTGCAATCGATCTTGCTTATGACCGGAGT
>JAAXUM010000375.1 GCA_013336025.1 Chlorobiaceae bacterium | reverse complement strand
CCAGCATGCCCTCCCAGGCTTTTCCCTCTCCGTTTTCAGCAAGGAGTTTCCTGTACTTCGAAAACTTTTTTCTGGCAGCTTCAAGTAACTCTGATTCGGCGTTCTGCATGGCGTTGTTTTCCGATTACATCCGTTGTTTTGGTTTATAGCAAAGAACTTCATATTTCAAGATACGGGGATCGGAGCGGATGTTCAAATATCCATTTCTCATGCTCTCCCTGGTAACCGGCAAGGTTGATTTATTCAGCTCAAGCATGTTTTCGGTTTCTTCGGCGTCAAAAGTCCTGTATGCCATTCATAACAATAACTGCTTGATCCGATGAAAAAAAAATTCAGTTGGCGGATGTTTACCAGCTTCGCGCTTTTTATGTCTTTGTTTCTGCTGTTCGTTTCCGGAGTGATCCTGTATATTTTTCCTGAGGCTGGACCTTCAGGATTCATTCGGGAGTTCGCTGGTCTGACAAAACCGGTATGGCTGAATCAGCATATCATATTCGGCATTGCCTTCGTACTGTTTTCATGTTACCATCTGTTTTTCATCAACAGGGATACCTTTTTCTCCTATCTGAAAAAAAAGAGCGCCTCAGCAGGGCTTCCGGGCCGGGCGGAACTGGCGGCCACAATGGTTGTAATCGTCTGCATTGCTCTGGGCACCTATCACAGCCAGCATCCTTTTTCAGGCAGTTTCAATTCCGGCGGAGAGATTTCCGGATCTTCCCAAGGGGAGGAGAGGGAGCTGGCTGATTCTGACGACCAAAGAGCGGCATATCCTGACCGATCCAGACATCAGGATTTCGAGGAGCATCATGACAGGGGAGGAGCCTGGTTGCATCGAGGGGAATTACAACAGACATCTCTCCGTGAAGACACAGGAGCTGCCGGAGAGATTGCGCTTGATTACAGGCAGGATAACAATGATGCAGGGGCAAGTGCCGGCCAGGCTCCCGATGATGATCTGCATCGCCGGACAACGGCAAGCTGCGCTTCGTGCCACTGAAAGAGATGCTGCCCTTCATGCAGGGCGAGTTACGATAGAAAATTATTGACTCTACCCCGTGTAATGCGTTCTCAGCCTGTTCCACCTGATGGTTCAGGATGGATCTCGATGCGTTAAGCCACGGGGTTGTGCGCGAGTGAATTGAAACTTTGCAGCAGGTAAGGTCTGCTTACAGATTTTTCGGGTAGTGTATCTCCGAGGTGTATGGTCTGAAAACGGATTTTTCTTTGTGATTGCACGGGATTGCGTGTTGTATCGCCTTTGCCATGCCTGAATGTCCATTCTGATACCTATCTTCAGGGAAAAACAGCCTCTCGTCCTGTGCAGCATGAGGTGTTTATGCGGTCGATACCCGCTCAGTCTATCATCACGTCTTTCATGTAAATCTTTTATGGAAATCACTGCTTCAATGGAGCTGCTTCTCGATCTTTTCGAGGAATATTCGGAATGGTATATGAACCTTGCCCAAGAGCACGGCAGCTTGCCTCGTTCGATTTCAGGTGTTGGGGAAAACGGCCGGCAGTTCATCTATTTTCTTGATGGTCTGGAGCTGCACCACATGGTTCGGAACAAGTTCATGCGCTTTGTGCTCGAGGAGTTCAGCGCCATAGCTTACGTTTACGGTTCGCTCGATATCCGTGGCGACAGCGAAGAAGGGGGGGTGGAAGAGGTGCTCGATATCGTTGCGGCCGATACGGAACACTACATCTCAGGCAGCTGGAGGGTGATCCGTGATGGAGAGAGCAGGGTGACGGGTCTTGAACATATTGGCACCCGTGATGGTGATGATCCGGATAAACATTCGGGTTCCTGGTTTCTCAGCGGTTCTTTCCGCTTCACCGATGCCGAACATGCCAGATTCAGCGCGCTATGGCAGGATGCGAAACCGGGTGTTGTTTTCAAAGACCGGAACAGTAACGACTGAGTTGAAATCGCTCTTTTTTTTCAAGAGTTTTTTATCCCAGATATGCCGATATAACGGCGGGATTGTTTGCAAGACTTTTGCTGGGACCCTCCAGTATGACGCTTCCGCGTTCAATGATGTAGGCATGATCGGAAACAGCAAGCGCGATTTTAGCGAACTGTTCGGACAGCAGGATGGTTATTCCTGAAGCATGGAGGGATGCTATAGCCTGAAAAACCTCTTTGA
>JAAXUM010000138.1 GCA_013336025.1 Chlorobiaceae bacterium | reverse complement strand
ATGGCTCTCATGAGAGGCTTTATGAACGCAGGAACATCGCTTGTTGCGTAGCCGCTGTATATCATTGCTCCGGCAAGAACTACTCCCTCAACATACTGCGGATAGCGAAGTGCCGTGAGAAGTGCCAGGGTTCCGCCTGTGGAATTGCCGATCAGCACAGCTTTGCTGAACCCAAGCTTTTTTATCAGTGCAATAATAAGATCACTCTGCGCTTCCGGGGTGTAACTGACCCCGGATGCCTTTGATGGCAGAGGCCGGGAGGTCTGGCCGAAGGCGGGACGGTCGAATGCCAGTACCGTTGTTGTTTCAGCCAGTACATCAAAAACGAAACGCCATGATCTGAGACTTAAAAAACTGCAGTGAAGCAGCACTACGACAGGTTTTCCTTTACCGGCAAGCCGGTAATGAACATTGAATCCGTTAACGGTAATAAACCGTTTGTCAGGTGCAGGCTGGCATCCGTTATTTGATTTGGGTCCGCAGGCAAGCAGTTTTACAGCGTCAGTCATGGTTACAGCGGTTTATAAATGCATTGTCAGGTGCTACATGTTTTGTACTAACAGGGACTGTCCGGTGTTTGAATCAGGTTTCTGCAATGGGAGTCTTTGCTGTGCTCACCATGATGAACGATGATGCCGACTGTTTGAATCACCGTGGCAGGCATCGATAACAATCTGCAAAGAAGATAAAAATAATGATGATTTAGAAATGACTCTTCTTCTCGGGTAATTTATTCTTCATGATCAGCTTTGCTGATTGATAAGAAAAGGGTTGCGGAATCGGCACCGGAAGTATACTGCAGGGTTGCTTCGTTTCATGTTTTGGAAAAACAGCTTATCGTGTATCGGCAAGCAGCTTGCAATACCCGGGGGCGTGGGCCCGGCAGGTAACGCTGCCTGTGCTTTTTTTGTTGTGCGGGATTAACGGTGATAATGGATTATCTGTACATTACACCATTCGGGTTCAGTGTTTAATTCATTGCGGGAAAGCGATATAATAAGCCTGCCGGAAATGGAGGGTGTAAAAAGAAAGATTCCCGACAATTCAGGAGTCTCGAGCCGGATTCCGCATTGCATTCATCTGATCAGAAAAGGCTGTATATTCTCATGGAAATAATTTCCTTGAAAGTGCAGGCTCATCAATTTGCCGTTTAATAAATCCTGCTGCCATGCGTGCACGTTTTACCTCTCCTTTGTTTGTTTTTCTTTTTTTTCTGAGCAGCTGTCTTTTCTGGCTCTCCGGAACAGCCTGTCTTCCGGGGGCTGAGGCGGATTCCGTTGTTGTCAAACCGCTTGTTTCTTCCGAAGCGGCGGTTGAGGTCTGGAACAGGAAAATTCTCGTTCTGCGCGTTCCTTATCAGGAGTTCAGTCCGGCGGACAGGGCGAAGTTTGCCGTTGAACGGCTGAACCAGATTCCAGCCAATCTTCCGTTCTACCGCGTTGTTGCTGTCGATGTGGTTGAGGGTGGAAATCGGGGCGCCTGGATAAGGGTCAACGGACGCAATATTCTGGGTATTATCGAGGGCGATGAAGATCGTGCCGGAGGAGAGAGTTTTGAAACCTATAAACAGCATGCTGTAACATCGGTTTCCGCCCTGCTGCAGACAAGAAAGATGCAGTTTCATTGGCCGCTGCTTCTTCGTTCAATCGGTTTTTCTCTTCTGGCTACACTGTTGTTCGCTCTGGCTGGCTGGGGCGTGCTCAGGCTGTCTTTGCGGGGCATGATATACCTTCGTCGTTTGGGACGCGATACGAAGACGCAGGTCGTTTTAGGGGACGTCAATATCACGCCGTACCTTGTTTCTTTTGTTTCCGGCCTCGTCACGATTTTCAAGGCGCTGCTGCTGCTTTCTATCAGTTATCTCTGGCTGATATTCGTGCTTTCGCGTTTTCCCTATACCGAACCCTTTGGTTTACAGCTTTCAGGTTTTTTGTTTCTCTATTTCAGGGCGTTCGGTTCTGCGCTGCTTGCTGCTGTTCCAGGTCTTTTTACTGTGGCGGTGATCTTGTATATCACGAGGCTTCTCGTGACGGTGATTACAAAGTTTTTTTATGCGGTTGAGGATGATTCGATTAAAATCAAGTGGTTTGAGCCTGAAACGGCAAAAGCAACTCGGCGTATTGCCGTGGTGCTGGTCTGGATTTTTGCCCTCATTATTGCCTATCCGTTTATTCCCGGCTCACAGACTCAGGTGTTTCAGGGTGTCAGCGTGTTTTTGGGGCTTATGGTTTCTCTCGGTTCGGCCGGACTGGTCGGTCAGCTTATCGGTGGTCTTGTTGTTGTTTATACCAGAGCGTTTCAGGCTGGAGATTTTGTTCGTATCGGAGAGCATGAGGGGGTTGTGCAGGAGCTTGGTCTTCTGGCGGCGAAGATTATTACCATCAGAAAAGAGGAGATCACGATTCCCAATGCGCTGTTGATGAGCGTTACGACCATCAATTATACCCGGCAGTCAAAAAACGCATACGGAATCATGATTGCTACCGGCGTTACCATCGGGTATGATGCGCCGTGGAGGCAGGTTCATGCCATGCTCGAAATGGCTGCGAAAAGAACCTCAGGCGTTCGTCAATCTCCTGAGCCGTATGTGCTGCAGAAGGCGCTTGCCGACTTTTATGTTGAGTATACGCTCATGGTTGGTCTTGACAAGGCGGAGGATCGGTATTTTATCTTGTCGGAACTGCATGGTCATATTCAGGATGTGTTTAACGAGCATGGCGTTCAGATCATGTCTCCGCATTTTATGGCGCAGCCTGACGCCTCCGTTGTGGTTCCGAGGGAGCAGTGGTTTGCTCCTCCGGCAGAACGGAAGCTTTAGACGTTGACAGGGTTGCGTTGCAGGCTGGTGTGTTGATGGTGTTTCGCTACGGCTTCGTCACTCTTTCGGTCAGGGCAGGAAGAAACTGCGTTACATCAGCAACAACCAGTGCATCGGCTATTTCACCGATGGGAGCATCCCTGTCTTTGTTGATTGCAACAATGTAGCCGGAGTTTTTTATGCCGGCAAGATGCTGTATGGCTCCCGATATGCCGCAGGCGATGTAGAGTTCTGGCGAAACTGTCTGACCGGTACTGCCTATCTGACGGCTGTGCTCGATCCAGCCGGCGTCTACAACCGGTCGGCTTGCTCCCACCTCTCCTCCCAATATCCTGGCGAGATTCCATATGAGCGCTGTGTTTTCTTTTGTGCCGATACCTCTTCCGGCGCTGATAATGATCCCGGCTTTTCCCAGATCGATCTGCTCTGGTCCGGCGGGTTCATATCCTGCGAATTCGATGGAGCTGAGAGCATCGGTTTGCATCGCTTGTATGAGAGGCGTGCCGCCAGGCCGTATGGGCGAAAAGGCTCCGGGCTGGATAGTCACGACGGCTCGCGGAGTAGATACCCGGACACTCCGATGCATTCTGGCATTGCAGCATGTCAGCTCAAAGGTTCCGTCAACAATATCGACGACTTCGGATACCTGGCCAATCCTGAGACTTGCGGCAATGCGCGGTGCCAGATCCCGGCCATATGAGGAGTGAAGAAAAACCACATAGTCGGGATTTTCCTTTTCGACGACCTGGAGGATCATGTTTTTGTGCAGGTCAGGGTTGTACTCTCCATATTTTTTTGCATCAGCCAGATAGAGTGTGCCGGCATATGAGGGCAGTCCGGCTTCTGTTCCTGCAAGAAAGAGGATGGGTTCGGATTTCAGTTTCTCTGACGCTCCGAAAAGTTCATAGGTGGCGTTGAGCAACCTGCCCTCTCTGCTTTCGCCTATAAGTAATGTTTTCATGGCGGTGTTTTATTATCGGAGAAGTGTTGTGTTTTCTCTGATCAGGTTGATTACCCGGTCTGCCAGTGTGCTTGTATCGCCTTCAAGGATTATTCCGCTTCCTTTTTTTTCAGGCTTGAAGATACGGGTTGTCGCGGTCAGCGCTGCCGCCCGGGACAGATCACTTGCCGGAATGGTACGGATCTCTTTCTTTTTTGCTTTCAGGATATTCGGCAGGGCAGGGTATCTGGGTGTATTGAGTCCTGACTGACAGGTGACAAGGGCCGGAGTCCTGAGCTTGACGATTCCCTTGAGTCCGCCTTCAAGTTCGCACAAGCCGGTGATGAGGCCTTCATGGTATGTAAACCCGACAAGCGTTGTTGCGCTGGCGTAGCCTAATTGTTCTGCTGCCATTACTCCTACCTGGGCTGAACCTCGATCCTGCGATTGCATGCCGGTGAAGATCAGATCATAGTGTTGTTCTTTTGCGAAATTGGCTATGAGCGAAGCTATCTGCCAGGGATCTTTATGGGCGACGGCCGGGTCATGGATATGGACGCCACGGTCGCATCCGATGGCAAGGGCTTTTTTTATTATCTCAACCACCCGATCCGGGCCGATTGAGAGCACGGTCAGATCGGGTTCACCTCCCAGTTGTTCCTTGAGGAGGACGGCCTGTTCGACTGCGTAGTCGTCATATTCATTCATTCGGTAGACAAGACCGGACTCTTCAAACCATGATCCGCTTTCATCAGGTTTGAACTGAGACTCCATATCCGGGATCTGTTTGATACAGACGAGTAGTTTCATGGGTTTTGTAAAGCGTTTACAGCATGATCAATATTGAAACTGCCATGTGCTTGTTTTATGTGAAATTGCTGTGTCAGGATGTAATGAATACTATTTCATCAGGGATATCGGTGACTTTCAAACCGCCGTGCTCGCTGACAATAAAGGTGTTTTCAATGCCGATAACTCCTTTGCCGGGGATGACGAACTTCGGTTCGACGGCGATGGTCTGACCAGCTTGAAGCGGCATCTTGAAACCCTTTGCAAGTATCGGGAATTCGTCAAGTTCGAGGCCAACGCCATGTCCGACGAATTTTGACTGTTCACCGGGCAGGCCCATAAAGCATGATCCTAATCCGGCATTTTCAGCCATTTGCAGGGCGAGGAGATAGAGGTTTTCGGCAATGGCACCGGGGATCATAGCCTGCTGTATGGCATACTGAATGCTGATGGCAACATCAAAAGCCTCCTGCAAGCGGGGGTCAAGCGATCCGATCACAAAAATCCGGGTCATGTCGGTGATGTAGCCGTTGAAAACTCCGGCATAATCAAGCAGAACAGGTTCGTTTTCAGGGATTATTTCAAGGGAGGCTCCTTGCGGTGATGCGCATGAGAGCCCTTTGCCGGTTACGGCTCCGTCAAAGCAGCCGTAAGCTGTTCCCCCTCTTGAGACCGCCAGTCCGCCGGCAAGTTCCTGATTGAAGGCTCTCATGCGGACATAGCCTTCATGACCGGCTTTTCGAAGCCGGTATTCGAACTCTGCAGCCAGGTCAAGTTCGCGCATCCCTGCTTTCAGGAACTGCGGTACTTCGCTGAATACCGAGCAGAGCTTTTTGGCTCCGAAGCGAAGTTCTTCGAGTTCAACCCCGGATTTAACGGAGCGGATCTCCCGGATAATCGGTGAGATATCAACGAAATTTCTTCCGGGAAGCAGTTTTGTGTAGTAGTTGAGCTGCTGGACAGGAACGACGTCAAAGGTCATGCCGATGGTTGCGATGCCATCACTGAACAGTGCCGGAAAATCTTTGCCGGATGGAAAGGGGCGGATGTCTCCCAGAGGACTTTCCTCTTTTGCCCGGGA